>NZ_CALPCY010000040.1:0-44821 GCF_943193115.1 Otoolea muris | reverse complement strand
TCAATAAGCAGGCAAAAATATATGAGGCTCTCGGAGTGAAGGTACCAACCTCGTCATGTTAACTCCGAGAATCCAGGGTTTAAGTGGGTAATCTGCGGTTCCGGTGTGTGCAGTGGCTTTCTGGTGGAATGGTCCTTTTTCTGTTGGCGGCTGCCACACTCCTTTCCAGATTTTGCAGATGCTCTCCGTTTATCTATTTTTTTGACGCCCTTTTTCCCGGCTTTTCCATGTTTTTTGCTTTGGGGCATGGGATTTTGTTTTTTCTGTGTCTGGCTGGGGCGGAGCTTCTGGCGGATCTCATATCCCTTTACCTGGTCAAACTCTGCGGGGAAATCTTCCTCCCCCCTGCGCCGCCAGCCGGATATGCCGCCAATCTTTTCGTTTCTGCCAGATTTATGGTTATTTTGGTCTATCTTTATCTGCTGACTGGTGCCGGTGGATGCCGTATTTTCGCTGGGAACAGGACTTTTCTTTTTGCTGCTTTTCCTGCCCTTTTTTGCAGATGTGGCCGCCCGCATTGCTTCCTGGCTTTCACCGCCACCCACGATACGGCGGTTCTTCATGTATTTTAAGAAGATGACAAGGAAGGACGACAGGCTTTCCCCCGATATGCCGATCAGGGCAAACAGGACAAGGGGCAAGGTAGTCAGGCATAGCACGATGATCCGTGCGGTCAGACTAAAGGGCAGGAACAGGAATACCGGCAGCCCGGTCACGGCGGCCAGGATGCCGGCCTCGATCACGTTCCTTGCCCGGAACATGCCGCCAAAAAACGTGCCTGTGTCCACAAAGTTCGGCGGGATGATATAGGTATCGTGGTCATTCTGATTGTTCATATGGTAGTACCTCTCTTTCGCAGTGTGTCAGTTCCGGCCATGGTAAAGTAAGTCAGAGCGGAACATCTGTAACAGGGTTCATGGCCGGACTGTGGCAGGGCGGTTCAGCCGATGATCCAGAATGGGCCGCCTGCGCCTGCACGTCTGCTGGCTTCGTTCAGTATGATGGAAAGATCCCAGAGCTGCCCGCTCCGTTTGTAGCTGGCGGGGTCCGCCACCAGGATCTTCCCGTCCTTCACCCCCCGCAGCACGATAAAGTGGCCGCCGCTTGTGAAGTGCCCTTTTGACATGATGGCCACCACCAGTTTCCCGTCTGCCAGTGCGTCCAGCAGCCGCTGGGGTTCCGAAGGGGTACAGCCGGAAACGGCAAGCCCCCAGTTTGCTGCGGCGCCGGGGATCAGCGCATGGTAGGAGCCGCTGCCCTTGCACCAGTAGCCGTTTTCATAAGCCCACCGTGCCATCCGTTCCGGGTCAACAGTTTCGCCGGCCAGGGAGGACACCACTATTGCCATGGAAGTAGGCCCGCAGCCGTAACCGCCGATATGGTCGGTGCCGTAAGGCTTCCCGGCATAACGTTCATCCAGCTGGTTGAAATAGACAACTTCCGTGCTGCCATCCGTAAAGCGTACATCACCCAGGGAGGGGATGCTGTTCCCTTCCCAGTTTTCCAGGTTCTGAAGTAACCCGTCCCCCAGAAAGAGGCTCAGGTTCTGTGCGTAATCGGCGGAAAGCTCCCTCTGTTCTTCCGTGAGGAAGAATACCTGGTCGGCAAAATAATCTTCCCCGTTATAGGAAATGGTATAGACCATCCATTTTTCGGATACGGTGGTCTCTTCCCCGGTTTCCGGGTCCTCCACCGTCTTTTCACGGATCTCCTCGGTCCGCTTATAGGAGTAAAGGTGGGATTTCCCACGGCGCATGACAGCCGCCATGTCCGCAATGGAGATATCCGCAAATTCCTTATCCTTTGCCGCGCAGTACTGGGAGACAAAAAGGTTGGCATTGTATACGGGGCTTGCCTCATAGGGATTGATGACCTCCATTTCATCCCCGTCCGAGGCGGCAAAATCCCGCCCGATCCGTTCCATGACATCTTCCATGCCTTCCCCCAGGATGCTGCTGATGGTGAAGGTGATGGTGTTGGCATTCTCCACAATGGCGGTTTCACTGTTCAGGATGGGGTTTTCCGAGTCAGCGGGGGAAAAGGCGGAGGAAAAGCCGTCAAAGATCAGGCCGGGGAGCATCAGCACAAAAAGCACCGGGAGCAGTAACAGGACAGCGGCGGCTGCCAGGACCTTTCCGGCAAACTTACGCCCTCCGCATAACGCCCCTGCCGCTGCACCATAGGGCCCGCCCACAGCGGCGCCTTTTGCGGCCCCGGACACCGCCTTCCCCGCTTTTACGGCGCCCCTGGCAAGGTGTGCCGCAGACGCGCCGGTCTCAAGGGCTTCTTCCAGCCCGTTCTTCTGTCTTCCTTCCATTTATAGCCTGTCCTTTCTTTTGGGCGCCGGGGGCATTTTTTTCACAATGGATTCCTTATAGGCGATGGAGCCGTCCGCTGCCATGTAAGGGGATTTCTCCACGGCGTCCTGTGCGTACTGCTTGTACCAGGAAGTGCCGTCCACGGCCTGCACGGTAGAATAAGCCCCTTCCGGCGCAGCGTACTGGTCTGCGTGGTACATGCCGAAGGAAATACCTTCCGGGTGTTCCTCCGAGATTTCCGTGCCGGTGATGCGCCCGCCCCCGATCTCCACGCCTGTAAAGGACGGCACATGCTGTGCGCCTTCCTCCAGGGCGGCATAGCCCATGTAGGAGTGGAGGGCCTGGGCAGCCTTTTCCCCGGTCATGGTGCCCACGGAGGAAATATTTCCGGCTGCTACTGTGCCGATGACGTTATTGGCAAAATCGCCGCCCTTTGCAACGGAGGATGCATACATGTTCCCCCCGATGCCGGCGGATATGGCGGACGCAAACCCGCCGATACTGCCGCCGGGAGCCTTTCCGCCCTGTCTGTTTGTTTCCGTGTGGGAGGTGGCTGTGCGGATGGCGCTGTTTGTGACCTGCCGGCTGACTACCCCCGCAAGGCCGCCTGCCATAAACCCGCCTGGACTGCCCGGACTGCCGGGGCTTCCGGGTGAGCCGGAGCCGTTGTTTACATGGGAAGAGCTGCTGCTGTGGCCGCCGCCAAAATGCTGGCGGGAAAAATTGCGGACAGCGCCCACGCCCCTTGCGGCGATCATGGCCTCTGCGATCATGGAACCGCCCGTATGCCCCACGTTCACGCCCAGGCTGGACATGAAGGAGTCGATTTTCTGGGATACCTTTAAAAAGGCGATGGCACACAGGAACCAGACCAGGACATTGCCCGATACCGCCTCCCGGCCTGCCGCATCCACCTGGGCCTGTGCGTCACTCTCCGAAAAGGCAAAGGCCGTCTGGCAGGACAGGCAGAGGAGGAGCGCCATCAGAAAGGCCGCAGTAAGTACCTTTTTATATTTTTTCATGGTTATTGTCATTCCTTTCTATTTTTCTCACAGTGAGAGCGGGTTTGCGATGAACGCCCCGACCATGCTTGTGAACAGCCGCAGGCACCAGGCGTTCATGAGCAGGAGGAACACCTGCCCGCCGAACATCCGGCACCAGGACTTAAAAATGTTAGAGGTGGACTGGGAGGCTCCCATGGAAAATGCTACGGGCGCCGTGTAGACCAGTACCCCCAAAAGGACATACCGCTCTGCCGCTTCAAAAAGGAGCTTCAGGTAGTTCCATGCCAGGATCAGAACGATGATCAGCGTGATCAGCGCCACCGCACCGTTGGCACAGACACCGATGATGGCTAACATCACCGAATTAAAGTCCGCAAAACTTAAAGCGGGCAGGTCGGAGTCCATGATCCAGCGGTACGGGGTTCCGCCAATTTTTAAGACAGTATCCACAATCCCGTCTGAGAAATAGGCCAGCAGGATGAAGAGGACGGAGCGGATGCTCAGGCGCACCGGGTCCTCCGCCTCAATGCCGGCCCCCAGGCCGAAGTTTTTGAACAGCTGCCATACCCAGTTTAAAAGGATGATGCCGATAGCCAGCGCCACAAAGACCTTATACATGGTCTCGGCAGCGGGGAAGTAGCGGAGGAACACGGCCATGTCACAGCCCAGCGCCCCCAGGACCGAGGTGGTTATAAGGTCAAGGCCGTTCATTACCTGTTCGGCGATCCACTCCACAATGCCGTCTAAAATACCCATAAACGATCACTCCTTTCCGGCATCAGCCACTCCACTTGCCATCCGCAAAGAACGGGGTGATGTAGGCCATGATGAACCCCAGGCCGTTTAAAATCGCCCAGGTAATGCAGATGCGCTTCAGCCATGCGCGGCTTTCATCCACCGTGCGGCCGGAGCGGGAGAAGTTCATCATCAGCAGGGCCACCGAAGCGGTGACGATAGCAGCCACGGTGGAGATAAGCACGATCTGGTTATAGACGTCTTTCATAATCTCTGTGGCTTTCGTCCATACATCTGCGGCATAGACCGGCTGGGTAGTCATTAAGAACATCATAAAACACAGGAAGGCATAGTAGGCTGCCTTCGCAGGGGAGAACCTGCGGCGGGGCTTCTTACCTGCTGGGGCAGGCGTCTGCAGTTTGTTTTTCAGTCTCAATTTGTGGACCTCCTTTAAATAAGATTTGGTTGTGAAAGAAAAGACCCTGCCACAGAGACGGGCACGGTCTTCTTTCTTTGGGCTGGCAGGCGGGGAAAAGCCGGATTATACGGTAAGAGGCGCAAAAAAAGCACCTCTCTGGAAAGGTGCCATGCCAGCCCGGATTGCTTTTGGGTGCAGTTTTAAGCATATTTAGTGTAACATATCCCTTTTTACGGGGAAAGAGCAGAACCGTGCCAATTTTGTGCGGAATTGTGCCAATTTTGTGCCAGACCTTTTGGAAAACAAAATATCCTGTTTTCATTGCATTTTGATGTATAGTCCGATAAGATGAAAAAATTTAATAAATGTATATGGAAAAGAATTTATATTTTTTGTGAAAATATATTGCATAAAAAATATATGTGTGGTATAGTATGTAATGAGTAAGAAGATAAATAGGTGTTTAATCTTGGAGGGAATTAGCATGTTAATAGAATTAAGGGCGAAAAACTGCTTTTCGTTTTCAGATGAGATTCGATTTTCGACAAAAGCAGATATGAGAAATAAAAAGTTCTCATCCAATGTCCATACAGAGAATAATTTTAATATTTTGAAAACAGTAGGAATCTATGGTCCAAATAACGCAGGTAAGACATGCTTGGTAAAATGTATCCGCAGTGCCATGAACATTTTATTAAACCAGAAACCCCGTATCATGCCCAATATTTTTCAAGAAAGTACAATATGCCAACTGGGTATTACATTTTTGGAGGAGGGCAGAGAGTTTTCCTATGATTTTTGGTATGATGATAAAAAGGAAGAATATCCTTATGAAAAGTTTGCTGAAATCACAAAAGATCAATATGGGAACGAAAAAGAAACGGTTTGGCTTTTAAAGGATATCATCAATGGGAATTGCCAATATGGTGATGAAGATCTTTTAAAAATGATGCCGCTTATATCTCAGAGCAACCTGCTATTCTATCTGGTAGATTCCAGTAAGTTCCAGCAGCTGGCGGAAATGAAGCGGATTGTCACAAAGTTTGCTTCTAGGATTGATATTGTCAATATGAATAATATCCCTTTAAAACGTACCATCAACCTCATGAAAAATCAAAATGATATTCAAAGGAAAGTCGTGGAGTTCATCAAGAATTCTGATCTGTATATGGATGATTTTGAATATGTGGATATCGATAAGATTCGCGTAAAAATGGATTCTGACGAGGAAAAACCGGAGGAAAAGGCTCTTGATATCCCCGAGCAGATTATGGATCAGATCCGACTGGTATCCGTTTATAGAGGGGTTGCGGTCCCCAGCGTGCTTTTTGACTCTACGGGAACAAAAAAGATCGCTGCCCTTGCAAGTTATATCATAGAGGGAATTGAACAGGGCAGAATTCTTGTTGTGGACGAACTGGATAGCAGCATTCATTTTAAATTGACCAGAGCAATAGTTGCTATGTTTAATAATGAACTGAATACCAACGCACAGATGATATTCACTGTACATGATATCAACTTGATGGATTGCAAAAAAATGTTCCGCAAAGAACAGATCTGGTTTGTCCATAAGAATGATACAGGCATTTATGTTTATTCTCTGGCAGAGTTTACCGCACAACAGGGAGTACGAGATACTACGGATATTATGGAGAAGTACCGAAAAGGGGTTTTAGGTGCCCTTCCAGATCCCGAACTGATTCGATCCTTATTAAGCCTCAAAGGAAATCGGAAGGAGGTGCCAGTTGATGGCGAATAAGCTTCCTCAGATTTTTACGGGCAGTAAAATATGTATTATATGCGAAGGAGATGAAGAATATGAATATCTGGAAAAATTGATCTCTTTAGATGTATGGAGTAAAAATTATTGTTTCCAGTTGGAGAATGCTGAAGGAAATGGAAATATTCCTGCGCGATATCAAGATAAATTTCAGAACGGCTCATACGATTTGGTTTTAATATTCTGTGATACAGATAAAAAGCCCTATGAGCAGTATGTAGATATCAAGCGAAAGATTAGTGAATTCCATGGGGTTGAAAATGCAGCAGACCATGTTGTCATATATGGGAATCCATGTACTATGCAGATTATCATTGAGCATTGGGATGATGTAGTACTTGGTTCCCATAAAAAGAAGAAAAATGCTCCAATTATTTTTAACCTTACAGGTATAGAGGGATATAAGGGCAGAGCAGATCAGCGCCAGGAATTATTCTCCAGGATCACTAAAGAAAATTATCAGGAAATGCAGGAGAGGATTAAATGTCTGCCTTCTGATGATGAGGTAGAAGGAAGCACTAACTTTGGGAAATTTATCGAATATTTTTCGATGGATGATAGCAAGTGGATACAAATAATCAATAAAGCTTTAGAAGAATGACTTGTATTTAGGAAACGAAGGGGTTACTTTTGATTTTGTATAGCAGCACTCATAGGAAAGTGCTAACAAAATTTGAACGAGAAAATTTTAGGCGTACAAGCCGCCAGAGCATGCTTGTAGAAAGGAATATATATGAAACTAAAAGCATTAAGTCATTACAATGGAGATATGGATACAAGATATGGAGACTGCATATTGTTGTATGATAGTACTTCTTTGGTGGTCTATGATTGTGGACATGCTCAGCATGCACAAGTGGTTGAGGATCTCCTGTATAAAAACGCATTGATTTCCAAAGTACATATCGTTATTTCGCATAACGATGGCGACCATATTGACGGAATTGAAAAATTGATGGAGTATCTGTATAGTAAAGGATACGATGTTACAGTATATTCTTCTTTATACTTGAAAAGTGCGAAAAAAGTATTAGAATTGCTTGACGATGGGCGCAGGACATTACCAGCAACCAAACAGCATATTCTTGATACATTTGATAATATAAAGAAAATTGTTGAAAAAGCCCAGGAATATGGTTTTTCCATAGAGAATGCTGTTATAGGTACAAAAGTCTTATTGGGGAGTATTGTTGGTCCAACAGAAGATGAATTTGCTGCAGTTGTTGCACAAGCTATTGAGGATGATAAAGTAACAAAAATAGATGGTGAAACGGTGATGAATGCGGCAAGTGTACAGCTGAAATACAAATTAGAAAATGCTGAGACAGTCCTTTTATGCGGTGATGCCTCTCCAGAATATTTACATCATCTTGATAATTACGATTTAATCCAGTTGCCCCATCATGGAAAACTGGATAATGCGATGAAAATATTTGAGGCTTTAAAGGATTCATACAGCAAGGATTACCTTATATCGGATAATACGGGTTCGGGGGCTACAAGCGGTGGCTCTGATAAACTGGTGGAATATATGAAAAATGAACGTTATAGCCCGGCCTTTAATACAAAAAGTGGTGTGGTTTCTATACCTATAAGCACATATGGGAATATTTCAAATACCAGAACACAAGGAGTGAAGTTAGGTGAAATGGATTGTAAGTTCTGATCCCGAAGTCTTTGTGGATGCAACCCATATGCAGGCAAGGCTACAATATATCCATTCTGTTACTGATGTATCGGTAACAGAATGGTTCACAACTCAGAAAAGTAGTATTTTTCCAAAAGCGTTTTTTTATTGTATAACCAATGATAAGCTGAATGGAACATTTATAACGGCACATATAGGAGAAGTTAAAAGACTATGCTCCCTACGGGAAATTGCAACGGGCGACTTTGTTATAGCGAATACATGTATTTGGGAAAAAACATCAAATAAACAAATTCTGTACTGCATGATGCGGATAAATAAAAAGGCTGAACTTTGGTTTTCTAAGCAGGCATTGGATGTGGAAGAAGATTATAATTTACGCCAGTCAACTTTATTGAGTAATGTAGGGGAATTTGGTTTTGATACTTCTTTATCAGAACGCTTATTATTTTCTAACAGACATAAAGGATTTATGAAAGCTGTTTCGCTTGCTTTTAATAAGGTATCGCCGATTATATTACCGGAAGATTATGGAGGTATTATATGAATAATTTTATTGAAAAGCTCGGCTCTTATCAAATTATAACAAATCTATTGCCTGGGGTGTTTTTTGGAATGGCTTTAAGATTGCTGCTGGGGATAACTGTGCCAATGGAAAACATGGGCGAGGAAATCATGGTTTATTATTTTATGGGGCTTATCATTAACAGAATAAGTTCATTAATTGTAAAACCTATTTTAAAGAGGTGTAGGTTTATCCATGAAGTGCCTTATTTCGACTATGCTAAAGCGGCGAAGGTTGATTCGAAAATAGATGTATTATCTGAAGCAAATAATTATTTTAGAGCTTTATTAACAAGTTGCCTTTTGCTGATAGTGATAGCAATATTACAAATATCAGTTTGTAATATTAAATGGTTTTCTTTAAATTGGAAATGGCTATCACTAATTTTTTTGTCTTTATTGTTTTTGTTTGCTTATAAAAAGCAGACAAAATTTATATGCAAGCGTATAGAGGCAGTAAAAGCATTTAAAGATAAGGACTGAAATAAAAGTCTAGGATCACAGCCTATAGAATGAAAAACAGAATAGGAAAGATTGATAATATGAAAATTCTGGTTGCTGAGATTTTTCGTGTATATAAAAAGGCTCCGATTAAGATAACCATGATTTGGTTTTTGGATCTTGTAGAGGCTCTAATACTTATCTCTAATCCATATATCATTGGTAATTGTATTGATGGTCTGCTGAAAAAGGATATATTTTGGTTTATTGTATTGGTAGTTATAGATACTACTTTCTGGCTTTCAAGATCTGTAAATAAATTTCTTGATACAAGAATATATAGTGAAATCGTGGGATATGAGAGTTATGATTATTACACTAAGATGATAAAGACAAATGAAGATACTTCTCTAATTGATGCTAGATTGGATATGGTAGATGACATTCCCAATTTTCTTGAAATAGATTTTTTCCAAATTTTAAATGTGATAGGTGGTATTATTGTTTCGATGATTTTTTTATATCTTAATTCCACGTTATTAGTGTTTTCTTTCGCATTAGTAAGCATTGTGTTAATTCCTTTTGCCACATACAAATTACAGAAGGAAATAGTAAGTAATAACGAGAAATATAAAAATTTAGAAGAAGAACGGATGAAAAATATTAGTAGTAGAGATAAAAAGATATATGGAGAATATATTAAGAAGGTTTTAAATATCGGCATCTTAAACTCTGATTTAGATACAAAAATATTTTTTGTGACTAACTTTCTTCAAATGATCCTATTATTTTTTTCAATATTGTCGATTACTCAGGCAAACAGATTTACAAGTGGCCTGTTGTTTTCGACTGTTACCTATGTAGGAATGCTAAATGGATATGTTGGTGATATCAACGAGTATTTAATCCAATTACAAGATTTAAAAGAAACCATATACCGCCTAAAGGGAGAAAACAATAATGAATTACAGAGATGAATTTGAGAAAATTTTAGAGGCTACAAAGGTTAATAGAATGATTTCGCAAGAAGAATTTAATAATCGTATGCAACCAATGATACAATTTATTCAAAGAAATGTTCCAGCCCAGCTTTATAAATTTAGGGAATGCACAGAAAATAATATAGAGGCTTTTGATAAAGATGAAATATGGTTGTCAAAAGCATCCAGATTTAATGATTTACATGATAGCCTTTTATTTTTTGACAAACCCTCAATCTTGTCACAGGCTCAACAAATATTTTCGCCAGAAAATCTTTCTGTTATATTCCAGAACTTCAAGCAGTCACAATTTATATTAAGCCGTTTTGAGTTTAACAATCAAGATATGCAGACTGCTATAGCAAATGGACTAAGTACATTGGATGAACAGACTTTCTATGGAATGGTCCAACAACTTATTCCAAACCTTAATATATTTCTTGGCACCTGTTTTGAAAGCCTCAAAAATAATATTAGGAATCAAATAAAAATGGCTTGCCTCTCAGAAAACATAAAATCTCCACTGATGTGGGCTCATTATGCAAGCAATCATAAAGGTTTTGCAATAGGGTATGATTTTAGAGGTAACAATATTTCTCAATGTACAAATTGTATGAATCATTCATGTAGTAACATCAAATTGGCTACAATTTATCCTATAATTTATTCGGATTATCGGTTCGATGCCACGCAATATGGGAAATGGTATGTAGAACAGTATATGAAACAGTGTTTGGGAATCAATATAGATGCTGTTTATGAAGATGAACTCATATATACAAAAGCTGCATTGTATAAATCAAACGATTGGAAATATGAGGATGAATGGAGAATTCTATGTTCAACCCCTAATATACAGGTAGAACAGCAAGACAGCTATCCAATAAATAAGAAGCCAGTAGCAATTTATTTTGGAAGTCAAATTTCAGATGTTTATAAAAAAATTTTGATAAATATGGCTGATGAGAAAGGAATTTCAAAATATCAAATGTTTGTTGAGGATTATAATGGAAGGTACGAATTAAATTACATTTCCCTTTAAAAAATACAAAGAGAAAATAAGCTATTTTTGCCTTTTCAATTTATTTTTTATAGAATGTCTTGCGAAACACCTAATTGTGTCATACAAGCACTTTGATATAATTTTTTAGATTTGGGATTGATATATTACCAAATATTCTGTAAAATAATAACAAAGAGAAACGAGTTTCTAACCGTATAGCTTCTACAGCTTAGGCGGCATACTCGTTTCTCTTTAATATTTAGTTGAATTGAGTATATAAGGGAATATAATATTAAGATTATTTTACTTGTTTATAGATTCTTGTCTATCCGGTCATACTGCAAATGCCCCTGTACTACTTTTGCATGATTCAGGATCTGTATAAAAGCCTTGTCCTGATTTTCCAATGCCTTTTTATATCCTGCTTCGGTCAGAAACAGCCGCATTCTGTCACCTTTATCGCCTATGGACGCTTCATCTGAAAGAACATCAAACACTATCATATGCGTCACTTCCGGGTCAAAGCGTTCCAGTGCCATGATGTCATGCCCTTCCAGTTTCCGGGCGCCGGATTCCTGCCTTGCCACAGCGATCATCTCCCCAACAGTCCTTGCTTTCCAGGGCAGGCGATAGTTTCTTTGTATGCCACAGATCAGCTCCTTGCAGTCATCCTCCGAAAGCTCTCGGAGTTTCTTTAACAGGTTTTCTGCAGTGGCTCTTTTATCGTGGTCATGGGTATACCGGCAGAGCATAGCAATCTCTTGTACCGCATCATACCTACGGCAGCCTTCCAGCTGGAACACCATCCTCTTTTCATCCTCGGTCAATGTTATCATATATTTCCTCCAATCCGGCCTGATCGCCTGTAAATATCATATAGCTGCTTATTTCTGTTCCCCTACATCCTTATCATCCGGAAAGAACTTTTCCAGAATGTCGATACTGTCCTTAGATGTATACCCCCATAGGATAGAGCTGA
This sequence comes from Otoolea muris, assembly GCF_943193115.1. Taxonomy (NCBI): domain Bacteria; kingdom Bacillati; phylum Bacillota; class Clostridia; order Lachnospirales; family Lachnospiraceae; genus Otoolea; species Otoolea muris. The sequence continues at coordinate 32,948 of NZ_CALPCY010000040.1, read as the reverse complement.
GTGCGTCAATCGCCTCCCGTCTCCTGCGGTAATAGGTGCGGAAACTGATATCCCGGATATGGGGGCGCAGTTTCTCTATGATTTCCTCCACATTTCTTAACTGTTGCGGGGAGAGGAAAGAGTAATACAGTAGCCAGTAATAACTTTCCCCATTCTTGTGTTTGGTACGGAGCAGGTCGATGGAGGTATCCAGAAGTTTCAGCATCCGGTGGCTTCGCTCAATACATTTGGCATGGTGTTCAATACTGCGGTCTGACAAATCTACTCCCGCCACATAAACGGATTCCAGAAAGTCCTCAATGGAACTCCCATACTCTATCTCAAACCGGCTCCGCACCTGCTGGACGGACAGCTCCAGGCTCCACACCACATCCCTGTATTTCTTCAGCAGCTTCCAGGTGTCATGGTACAGCGGGTTATCGGCAATATTTATTTCTTTCTGATCCTTTTTCATGCCCTGGCACCCCCTTCCCTGTCTTTTTCGGCAGGAGAGAGCGTCAACTCAAAGGTGTAGACCGGCTTGTCCTCCCCGCAGGATACGGTCATCCCGAACCGTACAACCCCCTTCTGTATGTGGGATATATACTCTTCCCTGCAGGCGTCTGATAAAGGATATAACTTATATATGGATTTCGGACACCGGAAGCAGGAAATACCTTGTGCATCAAGGATTTGCGCCATTTTTGTGATGACAGTTTCCATGTTCGATTTTGAAACGCAGGATAATTCCTCTGAAACGCATATCTCATGCTCTGTAACAGCAGAATCTGTCTGTGTATCTGTTTTATCCATTTCATCCGGCAGTGTAAGATTGATCTTCAGAACCATGGCAACCTCCTCCTTGTCAACAAGGACATCTGATATCTGGAACATGGTGGAAAGGTAGCTGTTCAGATAGATCACGCTGCCTGTTCTTCCGGGGAATGACATTAAGGAGATATAGTCCATGTCAGCGAGCTTTTTTAGCACACGTCCTGTTGTAGCTTTGGAGATGCCCCAGCGAACAGCCATTTCACTGTAAGCCGCCAGCGGGGAGCCGGTGCCATTGCGGAAATAGACAACCGGGCCGATCTCCGAACCCTGCACCTGGCTGTCATTGTAGACAGCGGACATCCACAGGTCCAGCAGGATATCCATTTCAGAGCAGCGGCCGGCGCTGACCAGTTCTGTTGCAACCACAGTAGGCATAAAGAAAAAGCCCGTATCTTTTTGACAGGGGCAGTTATAGTCCAGCACAGTATTATGTTTTTTCCAGTCGCGGATCTTGTATTTGATTACTTTCCCACGGTCAAGGAAAAGATAGGAGATAAGATGGCGTTTCTGCAGCTCATCCAGGATGGAGACGGCCTGGCACTGAAAGCGGGTACGGAACCATGTAGCCAGTTCCTTCACGGTACAGATCCACTCACCGGGGTATACGGTATAGCCAATACCGTCTATGCGGAGGTAAGAAGTACGGAAATTTGCATAGTTGCAAAGCACCGTATAATAAAAAAGACCGGAGCCCCCGCCAGTGCGAATGCTTCGGTCTGCCATTAAGTTCTGGATAAACTGCCGGTAGATCCGGCAGCGTGGATAATCCACGATCTGTTTGATCTCTAATTGATATTCTGACATAGAACCCTCCATGTATCAGCAAAGCCTGTTCTGGAATAATAAGTCCGTTTTTGTTGTCAGCCAATGTGGGCTATGGTAAAATGACATCATCCGATGTAGTCAGACGTTTCTGCCTGGGTACACAGCAACAACAAAATATAGACTTTAAAATGAATTAAGCTACTTGGATTAGCATAAAAATCAGTCGATGATTCTGCTAATTTTTTGCTAATCGACGTTCCTGAAAACGGCTTTTGCTAATTTTCTGCTAATTTGATGAAAGTTGATAGTAGTAGATGAAATTGTGCAATATGCAATAAAAAGGCACAATAAACTGGGTTCTACGAGGACACTTTTGACATGAAAGAGCATGAAAAGAGGTGTAAGGTAACCGCAGGGCAAGGTATAAGTTTTCCTCCTAAGCGTGGGGTCGGAAGTTCAAATCTTCTCGGGGACGCTGAAATGCCGTAACTTCAAGGGTTGCGGCATTTTTGTTCCTTCAGGGATTCCAACATGCCCTCCTTTCATAACCTTATTTTCGACCTGCCGCCTGCAGGGGAAGTCCGAAATGGATTAGAACCCTCTTGCGGGAAAAACAAGGTCTGCTAATCATTCTGCTAATTTATACTTTTATGTACTCCCGTTGCATCCCATGTTATCCTGTGTCGTCTCATGCACCGAGCATTTTTTTTGCAAGCTGCGTCATAATCTGGTCGCCATACTGCTCGATGAATTTCTGAGTGAAAGCGTCCATCGCCTGCGGGGATGATTCCAGCTGTTTCATCATAACGTCCGGGTTGGGCACGGAACCGCTTTCCTCTCCCTGGAGGCTGCGCTCCACGGGGCGCATATCGGGATTGGAGTAAAAAGCCGTCTCAAATTTCTGTGCGTTGATCTTGCGGTCTTCGTCCAAGATATGCGCATAGATTTCCGTGATCATGTCAATCTGTGCATGTCCGGTATCTCCCTGGGTAGCTTTGAGATCCCCTTTGTTCAGTTTCAGCTTATAGGTCGTGCTGGAGTGACGCAGGGAGTGAAATACCACATTGGGCAGGCCGGCAGACTTTTTAAGGCGTTCAAACTGGTTGCCGATGATGCGGTCCTCGCAGGGCCTTCCCGTTTCCTGAGCCAGTACCAGGTTGTAGTCTGTATAGTCCGGCCCCATGAACTCTTTCAGCCTGTCCTGCTTTTCTTTCCAGTCGCGCAGGATAAGGGCAAGGGTTTTGGGAAGCCATACCTTACGGATGCTGCTTTCTGTCTTTGGTTTTTTCAGGACAAGCCTGGTGGATGATCTGCCTCCCATCAGCCTGGGGAATACAAAAAGGATATCCTTTTCCCCAAGTGCGTCAATCGCCCTCTGGTCAACACGGGTAAGTTCCTTTTCAATCCATACATATGCGTTATCGTTTGCAATGTCTTCATCTGCGATGTGGAGGCAGTCCCAGGTCAGACCGGTGATCTCCCCCATCCGCATGGAGCAGGCAAAAGCCAGATTGATTGCAATGTAGAGTTTCCCATCCTGGCAGTTGTTGAGAGCCTGGCGGATGGTATCCGCCGTCCAGATTGCCCGGACTTTCTTTTCCCGTTTCGGCAGGTCGGCATCCTCAAACGGATTTTTGCCAATGATATCCCACCGCACTGCCTGATGGAAAGCGCACCGGAGGAGCTTGATAATCTTTTCGATGGTGCAGGGCGTCACATACTCCGTTTTTGCATGACGATACGGAGTGTTTACAGGGGCTGTTTTCTGGAGCTGCTGGATATATTTATCCACAGTCCTTTTGTTGATGTCCTGGACAACAAGGTTTCCAATCAGCGGATTGATATAGTTGTTGATCAGCGCCGTATTGCTGGCATAAATCGAAAGGCCCCATTTCTTTTCTCCATAAAGATCAACAAACTCCTTTAAGAAATCTTCCACCGTTGTTGTATTGGGCGGGATAAAAGTTCCGTTATCAAGTTCGGCTTCCACCGCTGACTACCTTTTCCTCGCCTCCGCTTTGGTGTTGAATGTTTCCCATTTCTGTCTTTTCTGCCCTTCCTGATCTGTATAGGTATAGACGACAGCATGTTTTTTTCCTCTTTTTTGAATTGATGCCATATATACAGGCTCCTTTCTACTTTTTATGTTTCCCGGCTCCCGTCAAGCCATTCATCAAAGGATTTTCTGGAGATACGCAGTTTCTTTCCAATGCGTACCGTTTTGAAAGCTTCCGCAGCGCAGAGATTGTATATTGAGCGTTTACTGACGCCGAGTATCTCTGCCGCTTCCGCGACAGAATAGCTTCTTTTTTCCGGATCGGGTTTCGGAAAATTATCTGTATGTTCAGCCACAGTGACCTCCTTTCTGTGTGGCTGGAAAGAGCCTACGGTTCCTTACCTATATAACTTACGAAATCAGGGCCAGCCACTTCAACAAAAAAATAAAAACAAGACGTTCTAATTCTAAAAAATTTGTTTGATCCCACATGGCGCCCTGGGCCACTTCCTGCGCCGGAGTTTCCGCCGCGTATTTTCAGGCCGTGCTGTGCAGCGATTAAGCAGGGGCAGGCTTTTTATGGCAGACCTGTCCCATGCACCTGTATAACTCCCAGTACCATGCTATGAAATTGTCAATGTACGTTCTATGGCATCTTTTTAAATGACCTATATAATAATAAAATAGGGTGAAAACCAGATATTTCTGCAAGAATCAGAAATTTTTTAAATTTCTTTCATACTATATATAGTTTTAAGTTGTTGACTGATTCCATATCTTGTGTTACACTTCCCTTGTAATTGATTTTTGTGCGCATCCTTTTGTGGATATAGTCGGAATTGCCTGTATATGGCAAACTTCCGCATTGCACACGCCGTTAAGTTTGTATGATTGTACCAGCAGTATCACTACGCCCTGTGAGTGATATACCGCTGGTTTTTATTTTGGAAAATTTTATTATCTCTTTTCAGAGCAGGAATGACACGGGTTCACAGGAAACTACGGACGCCAGGAATATCAGAGAGTCATTCCTGCTTTTTTGCTGCCTGAAAGCCGGAAGGCATATAAGGATACAACAACATTCACAAGAAAGAAAGGAAGGTGGAGAGCGATTGCAGAAAGTAAGATGGCTGGATCAGGACTGTAACAAATGTGGCAGACAGTTAAACAGCTGGGATGCCCGGTTATCGAAAACCCTGGCGTACAAATACCCGTGCTGTGAATCCTGTATTGCCGGAGAATATGATATGTCGGCAGAAAGGCTGCGGGACCGCATGGAAAACTATTTTGGGATGCGTCCCTGCCAGGGATTATACGAGGAGGAACAAAATGAGGGAAAAGGAATATGAGGAATACAATGCTCTGACAAAACGGCTGCTGGAGGAAGGTTATAGCGCAGAGCACCATCCAGACTATGTAAGGGTTGACATACCCATGTGGCAGGAAAAGACTCTTGATAATTATGATGGGGGCTTTACTTATGAAAAATGGTGGATAGTTGAGCAGACCTTTAAGACACCCTGCGGCCTGCAGTGCAAAGGGCTCCAGTGCCACAGCAACATGAGCTACATGGGGATTGAGTGGACTTTTGAAAATGATATGGCTACCATCCACTGCCCTTATGAAAAGAAAGAATGTAAGCTGAAACATGAATATCTCCAGGAGCATGGCATACTCCGGTATGACTGCAAGGTCCATATGACGGAGGAAGAATACTGTTATGAGGGGAGTGTGGAGCATATCCTGAAACTGCATGACGATGAGATACGAAGGCAGGAGATCAGTTTCGGACTGCAGAAGAAAGGACGTGTCTGCCGGGAGCATATGCGGTTCAACCGGGATACACTGGAATGGGAGATGAACTATGACCCTTATGACTGCGGACGGAACAGATGTGCAGGGATGTGCCCGGTCCTGGGGCATGAGCTGGATAAGAAAAGGGGAAATGTATTTTATGATATAAAAATTTCCTATCTTAGAAATGACCTAAGCGGCACGCTGTTTGAAGGGCAGGTGGATACCCGGATCATCAAAGGGAAAAAGCTCTTTGACCATCCGGTGAGCATGGATATCTGTAAGATATGCGCCAGGCTCTGTCAGGACAGGATAAAGGAGAAAGTGCGGAACCATTATTTTACGGAACTGTTTTTCTCCGAATACCATGGCAGGTATTTTTCCTTTGAGATCCAGAACGTCCGTGCAGAACGCAGGGAGAGCCGGGATCTGATGCAAGACCTGGAGGATATCCGGAACGGAATCCAGATCGTGCATGCTTCCGATATGGAAAAACGGAATTCAGAGGAAAAACGGGAGAGACGGCGGCAGTCACGGGCGGCCGCAGTCAGGGGCCTGGAAAAGAAACTGCTGGAGAACGGATATGAGAGCCTGGAGGAATACAGCACAGACCGGCGCCATGCAGATAAATGGCTTGGGCCGGAGAGGATAGCGGAACTGGAAAAGCTGCGTCAGCTAAAAGAAAAGGAGAAAAAAGAGCAGCCAGTACAATTAAGCCTGTTTGATATGGAGGCTTTATAAGCGATAGAAAAGATTGCTGGTTGGGACCTGCAATCCTGTTTTTCTTTCCAGTATTTTTCATTCGACCACTTATACCATTTCGGTTGTGAAACTCCATAGACAATGATATAATTTCCTATATTTTTGTTTATCAGAGAGGATTCAGTTGTTGTCTGTCAAATCAGGTACAGGCAGGCTGTTTGGGAGGTATCATGAAAGGATTCAACAGGCAAAATCAGTTCTTGTCCCTTTGTGGTCTGAATTGTGGACTTTGCCCCATGTTTTTAAACAAAAACTGCCCTGGCTGCGGTGGAGGGGAAGGGAATCAGTCATGCAGGATCGCAAGGTGCAGCATGGAACACAACGGAGTAGAATACTGCTGTCAATGCAGGGAGTACCCATGTGAAAAATATGAACATATTGACGATTTTGATTCCTTTATTACACATCGCAACCGAAGGGCCGATCTGGAAAAGGTCCGGCAGTTTGGGGCTGAAGCCTACAATACAGAGCAGATGGAAAAGATTAAAATACTGGATATCTTATTGTCCGGCTATAATGACGGCCGTAAAAAGACCCTTTTTTGCGTTGCGGTAAACCTTTTGAATCTGCAGGAACTTAGGGAGGCGCTCAGGGAAATCGAGAGCAGACCGGATATGGAAACTCTCACGCTCAAAGAGAAAAGCGCTTTTGCAGCAGGGGTGCTTTCGGAGATTGCATCCCATAGAAAGGTTGACCTGAAACTGCACAGGAAAAAGTGATAATCAGTGTGCAGCACTTATTTTTATCTAAATCAGACAAAAGTAAAAGAGAAACAGAAAAAGCAAAGCGGAAAGGAATCATTCTATGAAATACACATGTACGGTGATAGCGGTGGCCGACATTAAGACTGCGAGGAAATTTTATGAGGATCTGTTTGGACTGGAAGTATTTCAGGACTACGGAAGGAATATCGCTTTTACCTGCGGTCTGGCATTGCAGCAGGATTTTGACTGGCTTGTGAACCTGCCCAAAGAAAAGGTATTAAAAAAATCCAACAATGCGGAAATCGTCTTTGAGGAACAGGACTTTGACGGATTTCTGCGCAGGCTGGAAGAATACCCGGATATGGAATACCTGGGAGAAGTGATCGAACATAGCTGGGGCCAGCGGGTGATCCGTTTTTATGATCCGGACGGGCATATCATAGAGGTCGGTGAGGATATGAAAATGGTGATAAAGCGTTTTCTTGCTCCGGGTATGACGATGGAGAAGATCTCTGTAAAAACGCTTCCGTGGAGGACTTGACGAAACTTCTGGATAGTGAATGCATGGTGGACGAATAAGCAAATTGAAATGGATGGAGGAATTAACAATGAACAGATATGAAGAAGGAATGAAATTAATTGAAGAAAGTTGTGGCAACAAGAAAGATAACACCATTGCGCTCGCAACGATTACTACGGAACCGGGCGCTGATGGATTTCCTCGCCCTGGTGTCCGTGATGTGAGTGCTTATTATGAAGATGGCGTGTTTTATGTCACAACATCGGCAAAATCAAATAAAATGCAGCAGATCGCCCATAACAAAGAGGTTGCGTTTTCCGTTTGCTTTGAGGGAATATACGGTCATGGAATTGGAGAAAACCTTGGATGGGTTTTGGAGCCCAAAAACGCTGCCCTAAGAACGAAACTCCGTGAAGCATTTGCAGACTGGTACGATGATGCAAATAATGAGCAGGATGAAAACTGCATTATTTTGGCAATCCGTATTACAAGTGCAACGATATTTAGAGACCACGGTGCTGTGCGTTATAATTTGGACTTTGTAAATAAGATAGAAGTTGAACAGTAGATCTGCAGAATGGTGGACTAACAAACAAATCGGGATTGAACAAAATCTTTATGCTACAGCCTTGGCAGGCCATCGCACAGTGATTTTGTTCAATTCCAGCTTTTAGAAGGATAAGAACTTATGAAAATGCCTAAAGAAAATATTGGCACAAGTATGTTTGCTCCATGTGGAATGAATTGTCTTGTTTGTTATAAACATTGCTGCCACAAAAAACCATGTGCAGGCTGCTTAAATAGTGATAAGGGAAAACCAGAGCATTGCCGTAAGTGTAAAATAAAAGATTGTATCAAGATCAAAAAATTGCCTTATTGTTTTGAATGTTCCGATTATCCCTGTAAACTGATTAAAAACATGGAAAAAAGTTATAACAAAAGATATCGGGCAAGCCTTATGGAAAACAGCGAATTTGTCCGTCAATTTGGTTTGGAAAAATTCATGGATATGCAGAAAGAAATATATACCTGCTCCCAATGTGGCGGTATTATTTCTATTCACAACAGAGAATGTAGTGAGTGCCAGAAAAAATGAAATAAGGAAATCCGAATGGGAGGAACACAATAAATCGGGACTTTAGGAGGTACATAACCATGAGAAATATGATTGCATACTGCGGGCTGGATTGTGAGAAATGTGATGCATATCTCGCAACAATCAATGATGACCAGGCGCTGCGTGAGAAAACTGCAAAACTATGGGCCGAGTTAAATAATGCCCCCATTCTGCCTGAACATATCAATTGTGAAGGATGTCGTGTTGATGGAATGAAAACTGTATTCTGCGATAGTCTTTGCGGTATTCGCCAATGCGCATTGAAAAAGAATGTGGAAACATGTGGTGACTGCTCAGACATGGAACGCTGTCAGACTGTTGGAGAGATCATCTCAAATAACCCCGATGCCCTAAAAAATCTGAGGGGATAGACTACAGATCCGTTTGACAACTTACAGTGATCTCATTAAGCTGGAGCAGGAGGTGAAACAATGTTCAGGATAGGAGAATTTTCAAAGCTGACGCAGGTATCTATTCGTATGCTACGCTATTATGATGAGACAGGTATCCTGACACCGGCAGAGGTTGACAAGTGGACGGGACACCGGCTGTATTCGGTAGAGCAAATACCGCGCCTGAATAAAATCCTGTATTTGCGGGACAGCGGACTGAATGTTTCAGAAATTGCGCTTGCTCTGACGTTGGACGGGCAATCACTTCTCCGACAACTCGACAAAAAGCGCATGGAGATAGAAAATGCAATACAGGCCGAACAGGAAAAACTGCAAAAGATCGAACTTGCAAAAAGTGAAATACAGGGTGGCAAAGGAGAGCTGCACTATAACATCTCCATTAAGCCAATCCCTGGGTATCAGGTGCTGTCCCTGCGGAGGGTTGTACCAGACTACTATTCCGAGGGCGACTTATGGAAAGAGCTTTCTGCTTTTACGAGAGAGCAAAAAATAGAAATAACGGGCAGTACATTTTCTATTTATCACGATACAGAATTTCGGGAGACAGATGTTGATATTGAACTGTGCGCTCCGGTAAAGGAAATGGGGAAGGCAAAAGAACCATTTTGTTTTGGCACGACAGAACCAGTCCCGCATATGGCCTGCACAATGGTCTATGGCGATTTTGCAAATATAAAAGGAGCTTATCTTGCCTTTGCCGAATGGCTGCAGAAAAACAGCGAATACAAAATGTCTGACCCCATGCGTCAGATCGTGCATAGAGGCCCGTGGAATGAGAAGAACCCTGAAAAGAATTTGATTGAGCTTCAAATACCACTGGAACACCATAGCCATATAGAAATTGAAATGCCCCGCTAAAAATGCAGGGCATTTTTTCCCTCTTGTATCTCACATGATGTGAGGTCTTATACTGGTTTTACCAACAAAGCAAGGAGGAAAAAAATATGACCTGTCAGTTAAAAGCCATTGGCAAAGTGAAAAATGATGAAAGCGGCACATTTATTCAGCTGGCCCCAGAGTACATTCCCGGACTGCAGGCCCTGGAAGGCTTCAGCCACATCCAGGTCCTCTGGTGGTTCAGCGATTGCGACAACCATGCGGACCGGAATGAACTACAAACGAAACAGCCCTATAAAGGCGCACCCAAAGTCATGGGTGTATTTGCGACACGGTCTCCTGCACGTCCGAACCCTGTTGCATTAACAGCGTCCGAAATAATCAACATTGATTTCACCAACGGAATGATTCGTGTTGCGTTCATTGATGCGGATGACAATACGCCTGTACTGGACATCAAGCCCTATACACCGAGTTTTGACAGGGTTGAAACGCCCGGTGTTCCCGCATGGTGCAGCGAATGGCCGAAAAGCACAGAAGCGTCCGGCTGTTTTGATTGGGGACAGGTGTTTAACTTTTAAAGGGACAGCTTATGAAATTACAGGATTATGTTCAGAATAAACCTGTTCTTGAAACGGAACAGCTTATCCTGCGCCCTCTGCGAAAAGAGGATGTTACGGATCTGAAAGAATGGCTGGGTGACAGCTCTATTTATCAGTATTGGGGCAAACGCCCCGGGAAAAGTGACTTAAACCCAGAATTACTTTTCCAAAAGCAGGAGAAACCTGCGAAAAGTTTTCATTGGGGTATTATCCATAAGCAGGATCATAAAGTTATTGGCGATATGTGGGTATATCTCATTGAAAATGACCGCATGGCAAAAGTGGCATTTCGCCTTTCACCTGCCTGCCAGGGCAAACGGCTTATGACAGAAGCGCTGGTGAGAGCAGTTACCTTCTGCTTTGAAGAAACGGAATTACAGCGTTTATGGGCTGATGTTCACATACAAAATATTGCATCCTATAAAACTTTGGAAAAGGCAGGCTTCAAGCGTGAGGGACTTATCCGTGAAGGTAAAATGGTAAACACATACTGCGATTACTATTTGTATGGTATGATTAAGGATGATTATATTGAAATTTCCCAATCAAAATGCGCATTGCGTGAAAAGCCCGGCAAAAAATAAAATGATATGATTTGATCATCAACTTAAGGAGGCGCCGCAATGCACGCATATGAAGCAATCGATCAATCCCTGACTTTTATCGAGGAACACCTGACAAAAGAAATTTCAACGGAAGAACTGGCAAATACTGTCGGTCTGTCCCCCTTTTATTTTCAGCGATTATTCAAAAGGCTGGTAAACAAACCGGTTCAGGAATATGTGAAGCTACGCCGTTTGGCAAAGGTTATTGAAAACCTGAAAAGTACCAACCATAGGATTCTTGACGTTGCCCTGGACTATGGCTTTTCAAGTCACGGGAATTTTACACGGGCTTTCAAGGAAACGTATGGGATTACGCCTGAAAGCTACAGGAGGGATTTGCCAATGCTCAATACATTCGCCAGGCCGGAAGTTTCCATGAATTATGTTTTAGTAGACGAGGGGGTTCCGCTGGTGGCGGGAAATATCGTCCTGGAAATCCAGAGAAGAACATTGGAAAAACCGGAAATTTACCTTGGCCTGGAAACGGAAGTCCGTATCTGCGAACAAATGCCGGTTGGTGAAAGCACAGGTGTAGATGTACCGGGACAGCTTTGGAAACGTTATCACATGGAGAAGGCTTCTATCGCAGCCAATCTAAATACTGCTGTAGAAATGGGAATGTCCCATGGGGAAGGTACTGCACAAAACCTTTTCATTTATTTTGCAGGCGGCCTTGTTCAGAATATTCCGGACCGGCTGCAGGATGGTTTTGTTAAGAGGGAACTCCCGGCAGGAGAATACATCGTTTGCAGAGTTGAAGCAGAAAATTTTGAGGATTTGGTAACGGCTGCTTTAGATCAGGCCGGCAAATACCTTTTTGGTATCTGGCTGCCCCGCCACAATTTAACCACGGAACCTTTCTCGGCAGAGAAATATTACCGTGACCTGGAGGGGATGGCCTGTATGGAAATTTGGGTCAAGCCCCTGCCGCTGAAAAATAAAGGCTAAGGAGGAATTCAGAATGGATTGGAATGTGCTGTATTCAAAGGAAAAATCTCCTTCAATGGAGCAAGTCACAGAATACATTAACAATTCGTTATGGACAGATTTTAATAACCGTATTCAGTCCACCTATCGAATCAGGCCCTGCATGGAACACAGCCGTTGTTCTATGCAGGCAGGCTGGAATATTAAGTATAAAAAAGGCGGAAAGTCTCTTTGTACACTCTATCCGATGCAGGGCTATTTTATCGCTCTCGTGGTTGTAGGAAGTCATGAATTTACGGAGGCAGAGTTTCTTATGCCGCAATGTTCCGACTATGTGCAGACAGTATTCAAAAACACAAAAACCGGAAATGGACAGAAATGGCTGATGCTGGATGTGCGGGATAGAGAAATTATGGATGATGTATTTCGCCTTATCAATCTCAGAAAGCGTATACCATCATAGCAGGAATATGAAAGTTGCAGAGCCATTTTATGACAAACTGTGTATAACAAGCAGGATTTAATGTCTGAACAGGTATTGTCTACATGAATAGGAGAAAATAGAATGGTACTTTTGGTTGTTGATTCATGTGGAATGGAAGATATACAGAATGTATCTCATTTGAAAAAGCGTTTGAATTGATGAATAAATAAATCAGGAAGTGACAGGAGGGGCGGATATGAAAAGATATATTGCTTTATTAAGGGGTATCAATATAAGCGGAAAAAATAAAGTACCAATGGCAGAATTAAAGAAGGGATTTGAAACACTTGCTTTTGTAGAAGTAAAAACATATCTGAATAGCGGCAATGTGATTTTTTCCAGTGATGAAGATAATATAAGGAAGCTTACGGACAAGATTGAGAAAATGATAAAAAATCAGTTTGGATTGGATATTCCTGTTTTTGTCCTGTCAAGGGAAGCGCTTGAGGATATTTTACAAAATGCGCCCGACTGGTGGGGCAGTGGGGATAAAGAAATCTATGATAATCTGATTTTTATAATACCGCCGTCTGTATTTTCCGATGTATATAATGAAATCGGAGAACCCAGAAAGGAATTGGAGAGGATAAAGGATTACAAGGAAGTGATATTCTGGTCTTTCAGCCGTAAAGATTACCAAAAGACAAACTGGTGGCCTAAGACAGCAGGTACGAAGATCAGCACGAAGCTGACCATAAGGACAGCAAATACGGTTAGAAAGATAGTCAGTATGTAGTTTTTCTCCAAACTCCGATTACGGAGATCCTGGATAGGGAATAAATCATGCCTGGAAAGGGGAATCGTTTCATGAAAAGATTTAGTCAGGAAGCTGAACAGATTATGATTGAGCGTTTTGGAAAGGACACATTGATAGCGCTGGCAACAACGGAAAATGAGGTACCTTATGTGCGATATGTAAATGCCTATTATGAAAATGGTGCATTTTATATTATTACCTATGCACTCTCAAATAAAATGTAGCATATAAGGGCTAATCCTGTAGTTGCTATCGCCGGTGAATGGTTTACAGCGCATGGAAAAGGTATTAACCTGGGGTATTTTGGGAAAAAAGAGAATCGTATGATTGCTGATAAACTGAAGAATGTCTTTGCAGAATGGATTGATAACGGACATAATAATTTTGGTGACGAAAATACGATCATTCTGTGCATAGAATTAACCGATGGCTTGTTACTCTCCCATGGCACAAGATATGAGTTTTAGTCATTCTGAGTGATTAAATTGAGCATTATCAGGAATCAGATAAAGAATTTACAGCGTTAGGATAATATTTACGAAGCTGAGTCAGAACGCGGTTCTGATAGGCGGAATGACCGCCAATGTTAATAGGTTTCAAAGAAACACACCTCCAAATCAAAAAGTCTGTTCCGGCAGTGCCGAAAGGATATACCTTGTTAATTAAGAGGCGCGAAGCGCCGCATTTTTTTAGGCATTTGTCAAGTGATTTTTGAAAAAAGGTGGAGAAAAAATAAAAAAGGACTCTCAGAAGCCGCATAAATAAAGGCTTAAAGATTCCGAGAGTCTATCTATATGAATAGGAGAAAATAGAATCGTACTTTTGGTTGTTGATATCCCAAATTTGATTATGAATAATGAGTTATATGATTTTCAGGTATTATTATTGGGCTGTAGACGGATTACTGTATAGATGCATCTGTGAAAGGTGGCTTTGAGCACGGTTTTAAAATGATTGTTCCGGCAAACCAGTATGGTTGATAATGCATATATATCAGCCGATAATTCTTATAAATATTACAATGGGTTCATGTGGAATGGAAGATATACAGAATGTATCTCGTTTGAAAAAGCGTTTGGATTGATGAATAAATAAATCAGGAAGTGGCAGGGGTGTTTGCGGATATGAAAAGATATATTGCTTTATTAAGGGGTATCAATATAAGCGGGAAAAATAAAGTGCCAATGGCAGAATTAAAGAAGGGATTTGAAACACTTGTTTTTGTAGAAGTGAAAACATATTTGAACAGCGGCAATGTGATTTTTTCCAGTGATGAAGATAATATAAGGAAGCTTACGGACAAGATTGAGGAAATGATAAAAAATCAGTTTGGACTGGATATTCCTGTTTTTATCCTGTCAAGGGAAGCGCTTGAGGATATTTTACAAAATGCGCCCGACTGGTGGGGCAGTGAGAACAAAGAAATCTATGATAATCTGATTTTCATAATACCGCCGGCTGCATTTTCCGATGTATATAATGAAATCGGAGAACCCAGAAAGGAATTGGAGAGGATAAAGGATTACAAGGAAGTGATATTCTGGTCTTTCAGCCGTAAAGATTACCAAAAGACAAACTGGTGGCCTAGAGCGTGTTTGAAAATTCATTCCTGGTAGCTGTGCGTGCCACTTTGTGGGAGATTTGTGCCAAATGAACGCGGCGTAGTGGGCTACGTTAAGTGAATTTGGCACAAATATACCGCGAAGTGGGGCGTGCAGATGCCAGGAATGAATTTTCAAACACGCTCTAAGACAGCAGGTACGGAGATCAGCACGAAGCTGACCATAAGGACAGCAAATACGGTTAGAAAGATAGCCAGTATGTGATTACTGTTCAAATTTGCATTTTATATGAAAAACGTTAAAATACTATATATAGTATTGATTACTTGACTAAAACAATATCTTGTACTAAACTGTCCTTGTAATTGATTTTTGTGCGTACCCATATGGGAAATGCAGTCCGTCCAGACTGTATGCGGAATATTCTCCGCATTGCACACGCTGTTAAGTTTGTATTTTTGTGCCAGTAGTACCATGATGGGATGCTAAATATTTCGGAGTATCAGTACCGGACAGGAATCAGCATTCAATCATAATTCATTGATTGTGGCCGTAATCGCCATATTGCATATCCTTTTGGCCGGAGCGTATACCGCGATTAGAGCAGAGAAAACAACAAAAACAATCACAATTCCAATTAGCGCTCCAGACAGCCGCCACTCCACTCCCAAATGGCGGGTGATCAGTCCAATATACAGAAAACGGCTCAGGGGAATCCCGATTCCGAAACCGGCAATCAGGCCGGAAACAGCGTAGGTGAAAGCCTCTGCAGCAATCATCAGGGTAAGCTGCCTTCCATCCATACCCACGGCCCGCATGGCCCCGTACTGCTTTGTCCTAGCAGACACACTCATGGAAATACTGTTAACGATATTAAACAAGGTAATGATTCCGATAATCGCAAGGAACCCATAAGTGATCATCCGTGTTGCCAGATAAGTGGTATTGTTCTGCTGATTGGACTCCCGCAGGTCGCTGACAATCACCTGGCTGTTTTCAAAGTCTCTGATCCGTGCCGCGGTTTCTTCCGTGGCATTTCTCCCAAGCTGCACACCGATCAAGCAATACTTTTCCGGTCCCATCAATCGATCATAGGTCTTCTGGGAACAGATTAAAATCTGGCTGTCGCCAAACAGCCCCTGGGACAGGATACAGGAAATCTCGATCTCTGTGCCGCCTATCTTAACGATATCGCCCACCTTTAACGGGTTATCCTTATTAAAAACCGTTGCCGCTTTGTTACTGTTTCCGTAAATTTCTGACAAATCCCCCTGTACAACGCTTTCTTTTGCATACTCCAGCAGAGTCTCGTCATAGGATACCACATTGACATGATCAATTCCCTCCCTCAAGGACACTGCCGGAATATTGTCTCTGTAGTTACATCCGTAGACATTGGAGACCCCTTCCATTTTCCTGATTTCGTCAACCAGTTCACGATCCAGTATCCTTGCATTGGCATACCCGTTCAGCGCCAGATCCGCGGTTGTAACGGACTGGGAAGGCATCAGCAGCTTTGCAAAGTCCAAAAGCACCGAAAAAGAAAGCAGCAAAATAATACCGAGCGCAAAGGACGCCGTCATGAAAAACCATCCTTTTCTGACCGCCACCGCATGATGGATACCCAGAGAGGATTCGATTTTTAGAAAGCCTGTACTTGCGGCCCGGCGGACTGCCGGCGTATTTCCTGCATTGCCGGAAACCGCAGATACAGGGGAAACTCTTGCCGCCCGTCTGGCCGGGGACTCTGCCGACAGGAGAACGGTTATGATTCCTACCATGGCTCCGCAGATAAGGCCCACAGAACTTACTTTGAACACCGGCATAGTATCCCATTCACCGCCTATGCCGTAGCGGAGCATCCCGCAGAAACCCCAGCTTGCAAGGGTCCCAAGCAGCATTCCCATTGGCGCCGCCCGTTTGCACCAGTTCAGCGCTTCCAGACGTACAAACCGGATAATCTGCCGGCGGCTTGCGCCAATGCAGCGCATCATACCAAAGAACTGGGTCCTTTGGGCAAGATTGCTGTTCATGCTGCCGGAAATCATCAGTGTGCCTGCCAGCAGCACTAATACGAACAGGATGGCCGCAATCTGATAGAAGCCGTTCATGGATTTACTTTTGCTGTAGCCTGCCGTGCCCATAACGCCGGTGTTTTCAGAAATACTCTCTTCCGGCAGCCCATATTGCGCCGCAAGCTCCTTTTTTGCCTTTGCTGCTTTTGCCGCGCTCTGAAACTGCACGTAAAGGGTTGTGTCATTGTCCGCAATTTTGTTTTGCTCCATGAGGGACGAAAAAGCTCCCTGCGTCATATAGACACCTACCAGATAAGTCTGGCCCTCATAATAACCCTTGTCATCCGTGCCAAGACCGGATACCGTGAAAACCCTGTCACCAGCAGGCGTATGCACGGTTATTTCGTCGCCGGGCCATACCTTAAGGGCGCCGGCGGCATTGGGGCTTAACATGACCTGGTCGTCCTTTTGCGGAAAATCGCCTTCGGTAATGCCGTTTGAAATCTGCTTTATACAGGCTTCTTCCGTACCGTACAGAACCGCCTTTTTTTCATTGACGTAGTAGGGCTGTTCCCCATCAAGGTTAAACACCGAGGAAAAACCTGCCGCAGTCACATCCGGGCGCACCCGGATTCCCTGTGCCGTATCCCGCGAGACATTAGAGAGACTGATATGCCAGTTTCCGTGTTTATTTATCATGGCAATATGTTCTCCTTGGGTCACCATGTCCGCCACACTGAAAATGGCAGTCACAAGGAACACTGCAAACACAATGCACAAAATCGTCATACGGTTCCTTCGCCTGTGTACCTTTGCAGAAATTGGAATAAGGCTGAGATAACTTTTCATTTCCGGCCTCCTTTCCATTCCGGTCCGCTCATGGCAGACGTCCCCCGGACATCCCCTGCCCTTCCCAGATCAGTCAGTTCCCCGTCCGATACCTGCAAAACCCGGTCGGCGGTCTGTGCGATACTGCGGTTATGGGTAATCATGATGATGGTCTGCTTGTATTTACGGGACGCTTCTTTAAGAAGGGCGATTACCTCGCTGCTGTTTTGCGTATCCAAATTTCCCGTGGGTTCATCGGCAAGAATCAGAGACGGCCTCGCGATCAGCGCCCGCCCGATGGCGGCTCTCTGCTGCTGTCCTCCAGATAACTGGCTGGGCAGATGATTCCGGCGTTCCTTTAGATTCAGCACCGCGAGAAGTTCCTCCAGATACGTTTTGTCCGGCTTCTGATAATCAAGCAGCATGGGGAAAATGATATTCTGCTCCACCGTAAGCTCCGGCACAAGGTTGAATGCCTGAAAGATAAAACCGATATTCCTGCGCCGGAAAACGGTAAGCCTGCGCTCGTCCATGGAAAAAATATCCCTGCCGTCAATCGTTACCTTCCCCGATGTGGGGGTATCCAGGGCGCCGATCATGTTAAGGAGCGTACTCTTGCCGGAACCGGATTCTCCCACAATCGCCACATATTCGCCTTTTGGAACGGAAAAGCTGACATCCCTCAGAGCCTTCACTGCAGTATCCCCCCTGCCGTAGGTCTTGCAGATGTTACTGACTTCTAATAAATTCATTGTGTAAATACCTCCTGTACCTGAGAGATTAGCACATGAATATTACTGTAAGGCTACCGTAAGATTACAATTTTGTAGGAATCAGAAAATTTATGGTAAATACGGTGCCTGCGCCCGGTGTGCTGTCCACCTCGATGGTTCCGCTGTGGGCTTCAATAATCATCTTGGCAAGAGGAAGGCCCAGCCCGATGCCCTGCTGGTCTTTGGAAAAGCGGCTGCGGTAAAACCGCTTGAAAATATGGTGCAAATCCTCCGGGTGAATGCCGCTGCCGTTGTCTCTTACGCAAACCTGGACAAGGTTGGGGAGAGCCCGCCACTCCATCCGCACCGTATCTCCCTTTTGCGTATGATCCAGGGCATTCTTCACAAGATTATCAATGGCTTCCGTCAGCCAGCCGCGGTCACAGAAAAGGGAAACCTGATTGGGGCCGGACAGAACGATTTGTTTCTGTTCCTGTTTGGCCCTGTAGGCAAAATGCATCTGAATATTCCGCATCATCTCCGCCAGGTTTTCCGAAGTCTTTTCAAGAGAGATGGAACCGGCGTCCAGCCTTGCGATTGTCAGCAGGTTTTTCACCAGGGCTTCAATCCGGTCAAGTTCCTGCTCCGACAGGGCGGCAAATTCTTCCATGGCGGGCCAGTCCTTTGCCTCCTCCTGCATCAGGCCGTTATAAATGTTCAGGGCTGCCAGCGGCGTTTTGAGCTGATGGGAAATGTCGGACATGGTATTTTTCAAAAATTCCTTTTCCCGCAGTTCATTTGCGGCTTGGGCGTTTAACACCGTTGCCAGCGAATTTACACAGTGAAACAGCCGATACAGCTCCCCTTCCTCGTCACATTCGATGCGGGCGCGCGCATTCCCGGAAAGAAAGGAATCGATCTGATATACCGCATGTTCTATGATCCTGTCCTGACGGATAAAATACCGGCAGCAGGAAGTCCACAAAGCGATCGCCGCAGCCAGAGTAAGCAGTGCAATACACGAGGAAAACCGCTGGTAAAGAAACAGGAAGCAAAGCTCCGCCAGCAGAAGAAAGAATGCCATAATAAGGGAGATCAGAAGGAAAAGATGCCTGATCTCCCGGTTTGCCAAGATCCTAAATACTTTCATAAAAATTTACCCCGTTACGTTCCATTTGTAGCCCATGCCCCGGACGGTTAAAAGCATCCGGGGTTCGCCTGGATCATCCTCAACCTTCATTCTCAGCCTGCGCATATAGACGGTAAGGGAACCGCTGTCGATAAAGCTGCCTTCGCAGTCCCACAGCTTTTCCAAGATCCGTTCCCTGGGCAGCACCACGTTTGGGTTCTGCATAAAAAGGCACAAAAGCCTGTATTCCGCCGCCGTCAGATCCAGAAGCTCCCCGTTTTTGAAAGCCTGTCCTTTAAGCAGGCAGATACGGATATTATTTGACACAAGCTCCGTGTCCGCCGCCCCGAAATCGTTTGCCCGCCGAAGAAGCGCATTGATCCTTGACTCCAGAACACCCAGCTTGAAGGGTTTTGTGATATAGTCATCGCCGCCTATATCAAGTCCCATGATAATGTTCATTTCTTCATCGGAAGCCGTTAGAAAGATAATGGGCACCTTGGAAACCCGCCGGACTTTTTGGCAGAACGCAAAACCGGAACCGTCAGGCAGCGCCACGTCTAAAACCAGAAGGTCGTATGTTCCGTCCTCCCACAGACGCTCCGCCTCCAGCAGCGTCCTTGCCACATCCAGTGAAAAGCCCCATTTTTTAAAAGCAAAAGACAGCCCGTTTACCAGGCTCAAATCATCTTCCAAAAGTAGGATCCTGCTCATATTTTTCACCATTCCTTTTCAAGGCACTGGGGCTGATTCTATCCCGGCCAGATTCTCCTCCATTTTATCCATCACCCGTTTCTTCTGCGCTTCTGTGAGAAATCCGTACGCTATTGCATCGTCCAGAATCTCTGCCACCTCTGCCATATCATTCCGGTAGGTTTCGGCAGTCAGAGGCACATTTCGGTTCACAAGTTCCGGCCGCATGACAATGGTTGGGTTAAAGGAGACCATAACCGTTTCTGTTTCCATAAGAAACGCCCCTTTATAGATGACATATTCTCCTTTCCCATTGTTAGCTTTCAGGCGGTTCAGATCCCGTTCCATGGCTACGGCGTCCGGGTCTTTCTCGCCCCTGTCTTCTTTTACAGCATCTACGATCCTTTGGTATTCTTCCACGGAGTACAGTTCAAATATGCCTCCAAGGGTCGGGTCATCCTTCCGGAAGTTCAGAGAAAAAGTGCCGGAGGGCATTGCGCCATAAACCGTTATACAGCTTATGGTCATGGCAAGGGAAAGGAGAATTCCTGTGAGGGAAACTTTTTCTTTCTTTTTCATGATGTGAAAGATTCGTTCTCTTATAAGGCTTTGCCCAAAACCGAAGGTCAGAAGATGGATTCCGGCTCTCTTTGCTTCCAGTTCTACCAGTAAATCGGCATAAAGCTTACGGTTTTCTCCTCCCACGGCCCGGACTACGGCTTCATCGCAGGCCAGCTCCATATCCCGGCAGGCCAGGGCAGCCATGAGCCATACCAGAGGGTTAAACCAGTGGCAGACACAGGATATGGTCAGGCACAGCTTTTTCAGTGCATCCAGGTGCCGGATGTGAGCCGCTTCATGTTCCAGGATCAGCTTCATGCTCTCTTTGTCCGCCCCGGCTGTCTGCCAGGTTCCCGCCGAAAAAGGTAAAGCCGCGGTGATATCCGGCATTTTTCCGCTTAACGAATGCGCCGCAGGCACAGGAAAGCCCGTCGGTACGGGAATCATCAGCTTCCACCAGGCAAGCAGCCAGAGCAGCGAAAAAACGGTTCCGGGTATTCTGTCAGAAAAGAACTTCCGAAAGGCCACGGCCATCAGAATCAGAACGGAAGCCGAAAAGCTCATCTGCAGCAGGTTCATAGGCTCACTCCATTTCATTGATCATTTGCTTTAATTCCTCCAGTTCCTTTTTTGACAGGGCCCTCTGGGATAACAGCGCCGAAAAAAGCAGGGGGACGGAGCCGTCAAAGACACGGTTTACAAATTCCCTGGTATCATCCTGAACTGCCTGTTCTTTGGAAAGGAGAGCCCTGCAGACAAAATTCGGTTCCAGGCGTTCAATAAAGCCCTTCTGGATACATTTTTTAATGACCGTGTAGGTGGTATTCTTATTCCAGCCGACGGTATCACGTAGGGTCAGGGAAATCTGTTTGGCTGTCACTTCTCCTTCTTTCCAGATTACTTCCATTACCTTTCTTTCTGAATCAAACAGTGTCTTTTCCATACCCGTGTTCACCTCATATTCATTGTGTGTTCTTTATCGTACATTTCCTATACACTATCACAGTAGTCTGTTGATGTCAATGAATAACCGCCGGATATGGATGTTCAGTATTGTTATAGCTTGTCCGCATTTTCATAGATTGCCTTTTTATCCTGATCGGACAACAGTTTTTCAATGATAAAGGCAATCGCAAAGACAACCAATAGATTAAGACCAAACTTGATCAGAGTAAATGGCGCTCCCAAAGAGGATATTTCAAAAAAGAGCAGGGGAATACGGATACTTGCGCTTGCGCAAAGAAAAATCAGCACGTTTGAAACTCTGCTTCCCTTTTTTAACAACACCCCGGCAACAGGCAGCAGCGCATATAAGGGTACAGCCGTTATCATTCCCGACAACAGGGCAACGGCAATTCCTTTTATACCGGAATCAGCTCCCATAATCTGTATCATTTTTTCCCGTTCAACCCATACGTCCATCAGCCCGATACATACGAAAACAGGCGTAAGTATGAACAGGAAGTTGATAACGTTTTTTCTGCTAAAAGCCAATGTAGTTTTTCCAATCTGCGGGTCATATAGCCAAACGATACCGTTGCAGAGCACAATTATAAATAGAAACCAGTATTTTCGTATTGCCGTTTTCATTTGAGAAAAACCCCCATTAAGTAAGCAGTGATAAAAGAGAATAGAAACGCAAGTACATTCCGGAGAATGGCTGTTTTCCTGCCCAGATATTTTACCTCTACCGGGATTGTGATGATCCCAACCGTAGTAAGTGCACAAACAAATACCGCCATTTGTGTAAGTCCCGCGCCGTTTTTCAAAAGTTCCGCAACAATGGGAAACGCAATCATTACGGGGATTAACGTAATTGCGCCAATAAGCGAAGTTAAGAGCATACCGGTAAATCCCGTTTCCTCGCCGATCATGCGCCTGATTGTTTCCGGTGAAAGCACCGCAAGCGCCAATCCAACAAAAAGCAGGATAGCCACAAATTGCGGTAGAACGCCTGTAAACATTTTCCATGCTTTTTTTAAGGACAACAGCGTTTTACTCTTGTCTTTCACAAAGGAAAAGGTGAGTAAAACCGCTGCTAAACCGTAAAACCAATAAGTAAAAACTGTGTTCACCTTTACCACCGTCCTCCCTCAAACGCTTTTTTTAATGGCGAAAGTACCAGCAGCGCGACACCGCCGCCTAAAAGGGCTGTTAATAGCTGTGGTATAGAGAACATATTAGAAATAACCGATGTCTGCGGTTCGGGTAATCTTAAAAGCAATGGCACGGCTATTTTTGCAACCCCGATGTATAGAATTAAGAATTTACCGGTTGCCGCAACGACTAAAGCAATCATTTGCGCGGTATGCTTATGTCCCCAATGCCGGTTGCCTATGAAGTGCCAAGTCAATATGAGGGCAATGTTCCCTGCTATGATAAACGGTATCAGGCTCCAAAGCGGGCCGATTCCGATCAGCTTTGCCATGACAGGCGAAATGACAGCGACACAAAGCCCTGACATCATACCGCAGGTCATAACGGAGACGACCAGCAGCATATTCACAACAGACCCCGTAATTATGGTATTTCCCAAGGAGGCGGTAGCCGCTTGTAATACCACAAGCAAAGCAATAAAAACCGCTGTGCGCGTAATCCAAAGTGTTTTTCCCTTGTTGTTGTTCATGGTTTTGATTTCCTTTCTCTTGCTTTTCAACTGCCATTATAGTATAATCTGCCAAAATCATCTGTTGCACACGCAACAAAAGTGAGGGCACAGCTATGAACGAATTGATAGAAGATTTGAAACAAACAAACCTGTTTTCAGGTATTGAACCGCAGGAAATTGACGGGCTGCTTCATTGCCTTTGCGCCAGGTATGTCCGTTATGTCAAGGGCGACACGATCATTGAAGAAGGAAACAAGGTATATGATTTCGGTATCATGTTATCAGGGCATGGACGAGCGATAAAGTGGGATTCGTCCGACAGGGTCATTATTATTACTCTGCTGAAAAAGGGAAGCGAAATAGGCGTTATTTTAGCAGCAAGTTCAGACCATAAAAGCCCCGTTACTGTGGAGGCGCAGGATGATGTACTGGTATTGCGGATCCCTTTTGAACGTGTTTTAACCTGGTGTAAAAAGGCTTGTCCCCGGCATGATCAGCTGCTGCGCAACTATATCAGCCTTGTCGCTGAAAAAGGGCTTGTATTGCATGAACGTATTGATTGTCTGCTGCGTCCGGCCATACGGGAAAAAATATTGACCTATTTATGGCGGATGTCCCGCGAACAACAAAAAAGGACATTTACCATTCCAATGAATAGAAACGCTATGGCTGAATATCTTAACGTGGAACGCAGCGCGCTTTCACGAGAGCTGTCCTATATGAAGCGCGATGGGGTCATTGATTGTCATAAAAACACATTTCGATTGCTTTGAGCGAATCACATATTTATTCCATAACCAGGGGCTGTCAACTTGCGACAGCCTCTGGCTGTTTATATGTCCTGTACCCTGTTCGTTCTACAAACGCTAACATGGGGCGACTGTGCTTCGGGATGTAAGGCCGTTGTTCGTTTTTCTAAACTTTTTCAAAATGACTGTGACCTAAACGATTATTTTTCGAGTAGATAGATGAAGAACTCTATCTGGGGACAAAGGAGGTATGGAAATGGAAGATGACAGCATTGTCAACCTTTATTGGGCGCGCTCTGAAAATGCAATATCAGAAACATCTAAAAAGTACGGAAATTACTGCTATTCCCTCTAACCAAAACGTAGAGCATGAGGTGGAGGCCGCGGAATTGGTACAGCTAATTGACAGTTTCGTTATGTCGCTATCTCCTATGGAACGCCGGGTTTTCATCTGCAGGTATTGGTATTTTGACCCGATTAGCGAGATTGCTCAAAGATTTGGGTTTTCACAAAGCAAAGTAAAAATGATGTTACACAGGCAACGGAAAAATCTTCTAAACCGGTTGGAAAGAGAGGAATTTTTGTAATGAAAGTTGAAAATATTTTGGATGCTGTTGGAGCGATTAACGACGAGGCTGTGCAAGATGCGAAAGCATATAAGCGGGCCCGATACAATAAAGCGGTCAAATGGGGGGCTATGGCAGCTTGTGCCGGCCTGATTATCACAGCAACAGCACTGACACTACCGGGCATTTTGAGGGAACCGGGCGGCGGCCCGAACATTCCCGGCGGCATTGTTACTCCAGGGGAACATCCGGAGGGTGTTGACCCGGTAATTGAAAGTATGGCTGTATATCCGGTCACCGAGGATATTCGGGATGCTTTAGATGCAACCATAGAAAGCGTTGATGAGAATACCGCCTACGGAATACCGGGATTAGGAAATCATTTGCCTGCTGATTTGCCCGCTGGCTATCATTTTGGCAAGGCCAGTCTATATGAAACAACTATGAAAAACGGAACAAAATATCACTTACTTCGGGTAACTTATACAACAGGCAATGATGAAATAACAACGGCTCCCGCTAACGATGATGGCGGAGCTGCAGTTGCAGACCCAAGCCTGTTTGGTTCAAGTTTTGTTGTTCTCATTATGGACTATGAGCCAAGGACAAATAACCCCATTTACTCTTTTGAGGATTTACGGGAATATTTAGAAACAAAAGACGACAATGGAATCTTTCATTTTGCCTATGAGGATGTGTATATTGGGGTTTCTCCAGATGACCTTTCTGCGGAAGAAATCCTTGATGTAGTGAATTCTATTCCATAAAGCATGTTCACAAAGATAATGCCAACGGAAAATTCTCCGACAACAGATTGATATTTCCTATGGCCTTGTGGAAGTACTCCCTGCTCAATGATCTGAAAAACGGAGAAACGGCATAGCCGAGGCTACGCCGTTTCCCGAAAACAATCCTATGCTGTTTTATGAGCGCCGCTTTTGACAAGGCTTTCTTTATACATTTTTTGATAGTAGCCTGTTGATGTCAATGAATAACCACTGGATGTGGCTGATAATATAATTGAAACGATAAGTATAATAGGGTTATAGGGAAGCTTACCTACAATAATGCTGATGTAATTCGTATATCTTTTGTTTCATTAGCTCCACAAGTTCTGGTGGTTCTAAGACAGTTGCATTGATTCCAAATGGCAGGAAATAATCGGCAACCCAATCCAAGGTTGCGTGACGTATTTCCATGTCGATGATACCGCCGCCTGTTGGGAATGTTTTTAATCCCCTTGCCAGTAAAAATTCAGTTTCGCAGCGTTTAACACCTATATCGGTTAGCTGAATCTTTATGTGGTAATCATTTCCGATTTCTAACCTTTCGAGATATTCTTGAATGGACGCAGGAACAGGAAATTTCCCTTTGGGATATGGTTTTTCCTCTATTATTTCCTTTATACGGTCAATACGGAACTCTCTGATTTGATTAGCAACGGTGCAATATGCAGGGCAATACCAAAGCCCATTCATAGCATATAGCCCAATCGGTATAATTGTGCGTATACTTTCAGAATGTGTTGATGAATACTGTATTGTTGCTGAATGGTGATTAACGACAATATGAAACATTGATTTAAGTAGTGGTGAATCGCAATGCCTGTCTGGAATCCAAAATACTACACTATTTTGAATTTGTGTAATACTGCTTTGTATATCTAAGGGCAGACAGTTCAAAAATTTTTTCAAAACAGATATTGTTTCCTGTTCAAAAGGTAAATCGTGATAGAATTTCAAGGCTTGACAGGCAAAGAATATAGCTTTGGCTTCATTCTCTGAAAAAGTGACAGGCGGCAAAATGCGCTCTTTCAAGATGTGATACCCGCCAGCAGCACCGACTTCAGAATAAAGGGGGAATCCAGCCTGTTCTAATTCTTGCAAATCACGGAGTATTGTTCGCTTTGACACAGAAAATTCTTTTGCTAATTCGCCTACTGTAAAATCCTTTTTGGTATTTATCGTTATCATCATTTCAATAAGCCGTTCTGCTTTTGACATTTTTAAAAACTCCTTTCCGAATGATGACAGCCGTTGTCACTATTCCATGATAGACTATCTATGTACCAAATGCAATATGATACTCAAACGAAAGGACAAGATGTTATGAATAAAAACGTGATAGAAATGGTTATTTTTCAGACAAACCAAGAAGTGACCGAGGAACATTTTTTACGAATGTATCACAAATTGAATGAGGTGCTTGAAAAAGATATTGCCGGATTTGTAAAACGGTCATTAACAAAGGATTTAAAGCAGGATAAATGGGTTGAAATGATTTGGTGGGCATCAATGGAGGCAGCACAGGGGGCTTTGGAAGAGTTGCCGCAGGTTACGGAATTTCAGGAGTATTGTTCTGCTTTAGCAGACAAGGGAACAATGATGTTCCATTTGGAGGAAATGGCATGACACCAAACGATATTCTTTCCTACTGCCAGTCTAATTTGAAAGATGTTGTATTGGTAGAAAGTTGGGGAGAACGAGGGATTTTTTATAATCCAAACGGAGTTTTGAAACGGGGAGTATATGTTTTAACTGTTAAAGAAAAAGACGGTGATAATGATAAAGGCTCTATGTTGAACCGTGATAATGTATATCGTGTGAATGTCGGTTTAAGGAAACAGACCTTTATTAAAAAATTTGGGTATATTCCAGAGCGTCCGCCTGCTGGAAAAATCGTAAAAATGGATTATGATTTTACCGTTTTAGATACCATTATTCCCCACCCTGTCTACGCATGGATGAGCTGGGTATGTGTTTTAAATCCCTCTGATAAGACCTTTGAGGATTTCAAAGCAATGATACAAGAATCCTATGATTTTGCAAAAGAAAAATTCAACAGAAGAAAAAGTAAATAATGCAACAAAAGCATACAAGGAACACATCATGTATTCTTTCAATGGCTTTTGCAAAGGAGAGTCTATGAACAAAGACAGCAGCAAGACCAGCCACACCACCGCCCTTCTGGATGTGAAGCCCGATCTTGTGAAGCGGATAGGAAATACCACCTTTGACATACATATCCATTTCAGCGAAACGAGCCGGGAAACGCTGCACACAGAGATGGGAAATTATACACTAAACAGCGGTGACGCTCTTATTTTTGACTCGTCTGTCAAGCACACCTATATCAATGAGCAGGATGTAATGCTTACTTTTATGGTGGTAAATTTCTATCCCAATTAAAAAAGCGGGCTGTAATCGGAATTCTTAAGAGATTCGTCAGAAAATATTCGTTGACGCACTTGGACTACTATGATAGTCTAATGTTTATACAGACTATCATAGTAGTCTGTTTTTTCAAAAGGTGCGCACCTGTGAAGATAAACTAATAAAAAGAAAGGATTTATACCATGTTCCATCATACAAAGAGAAACCTTACAGCTTCAGGAATCATGTGTCTTATGCTTATGGCTGCCGGACAGACTGCCTATGGGGCAGCGCCTGCCCCGCAGGTATCTACAGTTTGGGCCCAGGAAGTTCAGAACCCGGCGGCGGATCCTACTTTGGGAGGGCTTTTTGAGCTTTATACCCCGGAAGAATATGAGGAATCTATCAACCAGATTAAAAAATACATGGGCGCAGACCATGGGGATGTCAAGGCCATGGAAGCGGACCTGGCCAAACTGAAGGCGGATAACGGCAAAGGTGAATTTGTCATTTACAAAGGCGCTTTTACCGTATCCACAGAAACTACCATCGTTGCCTTCAATCCCACAATCGTTATGAGGCCGGATCTGGTAAAGAGCGCTGAGGAATTGACAGCGGAAAACTATAAAAAGGATATTGAGGATGTAACAAAGCTTTTGGACCAGGCCGTAAAAGATAAGACCGTAACTTTAGACCAAAAGGATTCTATCCTGAAAAAGATGAATGAAAACCTGGAGAAATTAAATTAGGGCGGCTGCCATATATGGGAAAGCAAAACGGGCGTATCATCTAAACGGTGACGCGTCCGTTTTGTTGCATGGATAATGCAAAAATAAATTTAACGTACTCTCACGGTATTTGTAAGAACAAATCCTACTTTTTTGTACAGCATGAAAGCTTTATCATTCCATTTAGCAACATGTAACAAAATAGGCTCATTACTGGTTTGGCGAATATGGTTCATTCCCCATAATAAAAGTTGTTTTCCATATCCCCTGTCTTGAAATTCCTTATTGACGATCAAATCGTCTATTTCGTTTCCATAACAGGCAATAGAACCAATAATTTCTTCCCCACTTACAAGCAGGAAAATATCCTTACTTTTTTCACGAACTTGTTTATAATCATTCAAAAAATTATACGGCTCAATAGCAAGAAATTTTCGCATTTCATAAAAGCAAGTATTATATATTTTCATGTATTGTTGAAAATACTTTTGCTCAAAAGGAATACACAAGATATTGCTTTTTTCAATATCATCTTTTACATATTTCATTTCATATGCTATTATTTCCATGTTGTAATTTCCCTTCTGCAACCCCCGATTTGTCATCTTTACCTGATAGCATTAAGACGCACTAAATTATTATCTGTTATGTAAGCAAATTGCAAATTAGCTTATTAAACCTGTCGCTTTCGCTCCATTGAGGAAAGTGACAGGATTCCTCAAACCAATAAAACTGTTTTTCTGTTTCAATCCGGTCGAAGTATTCCTTCGCAAGAGCAGAGGACACATGGTTGTCATATCTTCCCTCGATAAAAATGATTGGAGCGCCATATTGTGTTTGGGCTTCAAAGTTTGTCTGCATGACTTCCTGCCACAAATATTGTATGGCTTGCAGACTGCCCCTCTGGCGCCGAATCAAATCGGCGAGTGTGTAATATCGAGAGAGCAAAAAGGGAATGGCTAAATTATTATAATTTGTTCTTCCATAGAGGGAACCCTTGTGTTTAACAACCTGCCTGGTCACAAAAAGCAGGTCATTCAGCCAACTGTCCGTTTGATAGGAGCAATCAATCCTCCTAAGTTTTTCCAAGTCCTTTTTATCAGCATGTGCCAGAGCATATTCATAGGCTGATTTGCTGGATTTTTTCATATTGACGACTTGCCCACAGCCGATATAAGTATGCACTAATTCCGGGTATGCCTGGACAAAGCGCAGTCCCAGAATACTCCCCCATGAATGACCGACCAAATACACCGAACTTTGATGAAACCGGGGCAGCAAATAATCCACAAGTGTGTAGAGGTCATTGAGAAAAATGTCAATCGTAACGGGCCCGTCAAATTTATAATAGGACTTTCCCGCGCCACGCTGCTCCCATATAACAACCGTGAACTGCTGTTCTAACATTGTATTGTACGTCATCACCAAGGGAAACGCAGCGTCTCCGGGGCCGCCATGCAGATAGATAAGCAAAGGAGCCTTTTCCTTTTCTGCACGTATCGAAACAAACTGCGGCACACCGTTTACATTCTATTTTAACTGTTTGTCTATATACATGTTTCCTCCAACTTCTGTCGGTGCGCCTCCATTACCAAGACAGCCCTTTCTCCCAAGAGTTAACAACAGTGTAGTTCCATGGCGGCCTGTTTTTTGAAGAAGACGCTTTCATTCCATTGTTTATAATATTTTCTTGGGATATTGGCTTATCTATGAATTTTCTAATGCTTTGTTTATTGTAAATTGCAGAAATCATTTATATTATACTCTTTCAATAATTCCGCTTTTCTCTATTTTATTCCAACGTTTGAATACAATTATTTCCGCATCAGTTCCATAGCCGCTGTACTCAGATACCATGAGATATTTCTCATCAGCGATAATTCCATAACATCTGTCGCTGTCCTTTTTATGAAGCTGATTCCCTAAATAAATCCTGTTATCATCCCAAAACTTTACGGTCTGGCCGTTTGGAAGGGTATATTCAATGTTCGCAAAGGAACCTTTCAGCGCATTCAGCTCTGTTACTTCTTCCATATCTGGAATCTGTAGCGTATTGAAGGCCGCAATCAGCTTTTCTTTTAATTCGCTTAACGCTGTTTTCCCTTTTTTACAGCACTGTGCAACAAGGCATTCCGCCCCAAAAGGCTGCCCTTCTGTTGCTGCACATCCGTTACAAGTGCTGCATAATTCACAGTTCGTACAATCAATTCCGCAGATAGATTTCATTCTGTTTTCCTCCTCAAATTCTCTTTTTTACAGCTTCCTTATGGGAAAAAATATATACCCTTTCCCGGTCTTTGGACAGGTAAAATCATGGACGGCGCCAGCCAGAGCAATACCTTTGTCCTTCAGATATTGGATTACTTCTGAAAAGGTATTATCATTTTCACGTTCCATATAAATATACTCATAGCCGGGTATCACCCATTTTGTCCAGCCATCGGGAGCCTCTGCATCCTCATTACACTCCACCCCTGCAAGGTAAAGTCCTTTCTGAAAGCCTTCCCATGGCTGGAAGGAACGGGAAAAGTCAGACATTGCGCCCCATATTCCGCTGATGTTCCCATCTTCATCTTTCTTTGCCAGATGCGCGATTTCTCCAAAATGGGAATTCGCCTCATCCCATAACTTCTGAATAAAGCCGGCTCCGTCCGTTGTCGCCCCTTCTTTTCCGATTACAACAAAGGATTCTTTTTTGCATGTTTCGATTTTCATTGATTTGTTGCTCCCTTTGCTTTATGTTTCATTTCATTTTAAAGGCTCGTTCTTTTTCCCGTTTTGGATATATTTATCATAGCGGCACTGCTCAATGACTGTGTGCCCCAGTAATGTAATTGCCCTTGCCGGACAGGAACTGATGCACCGGTAACACATCGTACAGTGTTTTCCGGCAGCCGCTTTTCCATTTTTCAGGGTAAGGTTGTCTGTCGGGCAGAGCCGGGTACAAAGCCCGCAGCCTGTACAGGCATTACTGATCTTTAATTGATCCGAGTAACTTTTGGTTTTGCTGTAGTACCACAAACGCTGGCAGAGTAATCCGGTGATTTGGCTATAAAGATGCAGGCCGTTTTTGGGATACCTGCCTTTCCTGATTTCCTCTGCGCATTTCTCAATCTTTCTGTCTGCTTTCCGGATGATTTCCCGGTTCTCCTGAAAGGATTTTTTCAGCAGCTTTACATCGCAGACAGAATCAGGCATACGGATATGGAAACCGCCAACGATTTCTGCGCCATACTTTTTGAGCAGCCGTGCCGAGCAGCCTGCGCCGTCTCCGCTGAACAATCCCATAGTGGCAACGCAGAGTATTTTTTTACCCTTCCAAAGATCCGGATGGCTTTTGATAAAATCTTTTACCATGACGGGAACGTTTGAAAACTGAACAGGATATGCAAAAACAATAAAGTCATGCTGTGATAATAAATGTACCGCGTCTTTCTGCTCCATCGGAACTGCCTGCGCAGTTTTATCCAGTAAAAAAAGCAGCTTTTTGATACAATGTTCTGTGTTTCCCGTACCGCTTAAATAGATACCTGTCATATTTTTTCCCTTTCAAAATTGGAGTAATGACCACGTCCCTGCACCATGGTTTCTGATTTTATCCTCTTCTGTCAATTTTACTGCCATTGACCGATTTTGGGAAGGGCCGAAAACAAATGTCTTCTCAAAACCGGTCAATGGAGCAATAATAAAATTAAGTTCATTCTTTTTTAAGATGTTTAAGAGGCTTTTTAGAGACTACTCTGATAGAATGGACAAAAATCCGCAGAAATACTGGATAAACTGTGGATTGAATTTTATATGAGAGGAGGGCAACATGAAAAAGAAAACAGGAAAAATGATCTTATTGGCAGGGGTGCTGTGCATCCTAAGCCTTGCGGTATGTGCCTGTGGAAAGACGGAGGAAGCATCAGATACCCAGGAACCACAGGTGGTTCAGGGCGAGCCGATCCCGGAGGATGATACAGAGGACGATGCTTCTGCTCCGGAACCGGAAGCGGATGCAGAAGGAACCGACACCGGGAATGAACCGGAGTCACCGGAATCATCACCGGAACCGCAATCCGGTGAAAGCGGCAGCCAGGGAACAGACAGCACACAGAAAGAACAGCCGGAAGCACAAAGTCAAAGTACGTCTGGCACATCTGCAGAATGGGTGGACAGTACTCCCAGTCTGGAAGGGGATATCAAAGAGCTGAAGGATGGGCAGCTTACCGTGGTAGAGGCCATTACAGAAAAGTCAGATAATGGAGGTGATATCGTAGTGTCTCCTGGCAGCGGGGATGATTCTGAGTTTAACAAGATTGCGGTTACATACGATGAAAATACCCTGTTTGCTATACAAACGATCTATGATGGAGGGGCCAGATTTGAAATGTCAGAGGCAACGTAAACGGTAGATAGTGAGTACCTATACAAAACATGAGCAAACCTGTATGATAGAAACAGATTTGCTCCAGTCTTTATTTCACTTCACTTTTATCAGGCTTGCGGCAATTCGCTGGCAGGCTTGGTGACCAGGGGAGCAGGTCATCCAGAAAACTGCGGTCG
>NZ_CALPCY010000039.1:0-46459 GCF_943193115.1 Otoolea muris | reverse complement strand
CCATAAATACATACCCCGGGAAGAGCGGGCATACCTTAAGCCGCCACGTCCCTCCCAGCCGTTTCAGCCATTCCGCCTTTATCACAAAACAGTCCCGGTAACCTTTTCCTGCC
The DNA here is from genome assembly GCF_943193115.1 of Otoolea muris. Taxonomy (NCBI): domain Bacteria; kingdom Bacillati; phylum Bacillota; class Clostridia; order Lachnospirales; family Lachnospiraceae; genus Otoolea; species Otoolea muris. The sequence goes on along the minus strand of NZ_CALPCY010000039.1, from coordinate 46,346 downwards.
AGAACCGCATGGATCCCGGCTACCAGTTCCTCCTCTTTCCCGGTTGTCGTCTGAATCACATACCACATCGCATCCTCCTGTATCACAGCCAGTACGGTGATTGCCTGGATAGCCTGGATGGCTTTTTCTCCGCCGGGGAGCTTTTTATGCCGGGCCCTTTGTGTATATTTCCCCACGTATATTTTCCCCGGCCTCCTTACATCCCTCTTTATAAAAAAACGCAGGCTCCGCCATACCCGCAGTATTTCTGTCTCCGGGGCCGCCGCCTTTTTTGGATTCCGGTACGTTTTTCCTTCCCGGGCGTATTTTATCCCATGAGCAGTCCACAGCGCCGGGCCGACGCCGAATCGCTGCCTTCACGGGAATGGGCCATACATCCATACATGAACCCGCCATCCATCCAAAAATCCATATGCAGGTACAGCCAGCCTGCATGCCTCCATAGCTGTACAGTCTGTCTTATACCGTTGTGTCTGCATTGTATCCGCATTGTGTCTGAGTTGTATTTCTGTATTCCGGTGATATCTCCCGGGCTGTTTGCCGCGTCACACGGAAAGCGCTTCTTCGTCCAGCCCGATCCCGGCCCAGATGACCGCCTTCCTGCGCGCCAGCGAAACTTCGACCTGCGCAAACTTACGGTGCCAGTCGAGCCGCAGGAGACGCTTTTCCCGCCCCTTTAAGGGGCCCCGCGTGATACAGTCCCTCCCGGCCTCCCGATCCCGGTAGCCGTACGATACGGGAAGGACATGCCGCGCCCCGCAGAGTTCGCGCAGGGAGGCTTCCTCCTCCTCATAAACCGGAATCATATACCCCGGTTCTGCCAATATGTGAAAAACTTCCCGGTACTGATCCAGCTCTTCCAATAACATGTCCGGCCTGGCGCTCTGCAAAAAGACATAGCCGGGGAACATGTCCCGTTCCACCCGCCTCCACGCCCCGTCCGAACGCCAGAAGCGCTCGCAGCGGAATACAAAGGCATCTTCCAGCGCCTCATGGGATAACTGCCTGCGGCAGGCGTCGAGCATCCGTCCTTCCCGCCCGCGCCGGCATTCCAGCACATACCACATAGAAACCTCCCGGATTTCGTAGAATAACGTAATCTACGAAGGGAAACTGTGTTAAAATTTATTTTATTATCTGATTTATTTTTCAGTGAATTTTAATTAAGAAATTCACAAAGAAAATTTATAGAATTTTAAAACATATCTGAGAGAAACTGCTATTGAAATAAGGGGAAAACCGTAGTATAATGAATGAAATTTCTTAGATTACGTTATTCTACGAAACTCAATATTCAAACCGGAAAACCATTCTAAAATATCTGCGCTATAACACTTCTTCATGATTACACCCAAAACCGTCAGGATCTCTGAAAGTGTTATAAAACTAAAGTTACTGTCCACACGGCAGCCAACACGAGGTGTGAAGAACAACAATTGTGTAGCAGTTCAGGGTTCAATGGTAATTAGTTAAGAGAAGTGAGCGATTGCGATGTGTTGTTTGTCGTGAGAGGGCCGCCAGCGTCAGATTCTAATTACCATTGGTGTATGAACAGTAACGAATTTTTCATTTTTCGACAAATTCCTTCTTCCAGGGTATTCCCTTCTATCCCTAAATCGCTTATAATAGTTTTACATCAGAGAAAGCGGGCAGCGCTCCCTGTTTGGAGGATACGCACCTTCGGGACTGGTTTAATTTAGGTTAGACCCGTGCCGCAGGTGTGTAAACACCAGAGAGAGGAGGATGTGGTCTATGTTCTTCTTAGAAGTCCTGAGCCGTATTGTAAGTATCTTTACGGGCATTGTGGGCGGCCTTAACGGGTTGATCTCATTAGTCCAGAAGTGTAAACCTTACATAGATCGGCATAAGGCAGAGACAGAAAAAGACCCATCAGCAAGCTTGGCGGCATCTGATGGGTCGAGAGATAATTGCCAAAGCAATCATTAATCACCAAAGGGCGGCAGCTACATCGCCGCCTTTTTTATTACAACTTCATCATAGCATTTTGTCAGGGTGAAGTCAATAAGGAAATCCACAAAGAAATCCAGATAGCCCGGAATCTGTTACTGTTCACACCCCTGACGGGCTGTGCCCAGTAACACGCTTCGCATTGGCCGGTGTGTGAACAGTAACCAATTATACCTCCAGTGAAAACATCGCGATAAATATACATTGCAGGCAACAGGCAAATGTTTTATACTAAAATGTATCAAAGCTGTATGCTTGTACGGATAAGCAAGGGAGGATTCCAGATGAAAAATTTCAATGATGCTGCCCGCGGCATTGCGGAGGATGCGGTACGGTATGCCATGCAGAGCGAAATAGCGCTTGATTACACAAGAGAAAGCGCCAGACACGTTGATACGTTTCTCGATGCCTTCCATGACAGCCTTGACAAATATGACAGCGATGAGGGCGCAAACATCCTGTGGAATACCGCGGTCCTGTTCGGAACCTATATCGGGGAGATGCTGCTGCGCTCCGGGCTGGCTGAAAAGGGGTTTGCCTGGGCCTGGGACGATGGAATTCCCATACTCAGTATTCCCGGCAAAACGGCCGTTTCACCCATCACCAAAGCCCATAAACGGATTCTGAACGGCGCAGAGGACAGCATTAAAAGCTTTGTTGACGTAGTGTTCTCCTTCGTGGACGGTAAATGGCCCAAAACAGGAGTGCTGCGGGTTCCCGATGTTGAAATGGCAAGCGGTAAAAAAACAGAGAGAATTATTTTAAAAGAATCGGATTACTACCTGTCCCTTGTTGCAGAGGGAAAAGAGGATTTCGTGATTTTCAAATCGCACGATGGATTTTTCCAGTTTTACGGAATTGGGAATCAATTCGTCTGCGAGGTCTGGTTCAATCTGAGCGGACGCAGGGCATATGCGCTGATAAATCCCGATTGCACGGATACCGGGCGCGTAAACCTTGTCACACCGTTCGGCCGGTATACTCCCAGAAAGCGGGATATTATCTCGCTGGAACAGCTTAAAACAGCCGTGCGTGAGTATTTTTCTAATCTTGATGAAACAGACTTTCTCGCAAAAGTCCCGCATGAGAAAATGGAAATATAAAGAGGGAGGCCATTATTCGTGGCATTAACACAGAAAAAATTCTATACAGTCAAAGACATATACGATTTGCCGGAGGGACAGCGGGCGGAGCTGATTGACGGAGAAATCTATGATATGGCGCCTCCAGGCACGAAGCATCAGGAAATATCCGGCGCTGATATTCACCGTTATTGATACAATGCCGTTCCAGACTGCAGTACAGACCGCGCCGCCTCCTGATACTCCGCGATCCTCTGCGCCTTGCGGATCCGTTTCAGTTCTTTCGCGGCCTCCGGAAAATGGCTTCCGAAATGATCCCACAGCTCCTTCATTTTAAAAAGCACATTCCGGTCCCCGGGCATAACCTCCTGATATCCGCACAGAAGCATATCATGGAATTTCACAAAACGCCTGCGAAGCTCCTCGTCTGCCTCCTCGTCCGTCTTCCTTTTCCACCTGCCGTCCTTTAACTGCTCCATCAGCCACGGACAGGCTACCGCGCCCCGCCCGATCATGATGGCCGAAAGGCCGGGAAACTCCGTCTCCACATTCTCCGCATCCGAAACGGAACGGATATCTCCGTTATAGCAGAGCGGAATCCTGCTTTCCCCTGCTGCCAGGCGGAATGCCTCCATCCTCGGCTTTCCTTTATAATAATCCTCCCGGACGCGCGGGTGGACGATCAGCCCGCTGACCGGATAGCGGTTGAATATCTCAAGCAGCGCCGGGAATTCCTCCTCCGATACGTATCCGATTCTCGTTTTTATGGAAATGCGAAGCCCGGGGCACGAGGCCGAAAGCTCTGAAAAAACGCAGTCCAGAAACCGGTCAAGCCGTTCCGGATCCGCCAGAAACCCGGCCCCTTTTCCCTTGGCTGTCACGGTTCCGGACGGGCAGCCCAGGTTCAGGTTGACTTCACCATACCCATATCCGGCCAGCGTTTTTGACGCCTTAATAAAATCTTCCTCCCGGCAGGTCAAAACCTGGGGCGTCACGGGCGTTCCCCGGTTGTTCTCAGGCAGAATATCCCTAAGCTCCCTCGCGGAAAATCCCTTCCCGCTCCCGGGAGCCAGAAACGGCGTGTAATACCGTTCCACCCCGGAAAAGCAGGCGTGGTGGGCATTTCGGAAGATATACCCTGTAATGCCCTCCATGGGGGCAAAATAATACTTCATTGATCTCCTCCATTTTTATATTTCCCGGTATATCATTGCGCAAAGAGCAGGCGATGGCATTCATTGTTATTTACGCAATGCCGTAATTAGGAACTGCCCCGAAGCCAACACCCCCGCTGCAAGCAGCGGGGCATCAAGCCTGATCAGCCATCCCTGTCCCGTCTTTCGTCCCCTCCGAATGACGCCACGTAAACCGGATTCTGTCCTTTCATCAGATGCAGCCCTGCCGCGGCCTCCGCCCTGGCTATCTGCACGGAGACAACCTCTGCCGGAATCCCCCTCTGATTTATATATTCCAATGCATGAGACAGGGATTCCAGCGCAATCATATTTATAACCACCCGGATCCCCGGATTTATGCCCCGCAGCGCGTCAAGGATCTCCCACATACGTCCCGACGTTCCTCCGATAAAGGCATGCGTCGGCCGCGCTCCTTCCCGTCCCGGCGCGCCCTCTGTGCACAGGCCCCCAAAGCATTCCGGCGCTTTTTCCTCCACAACGGCGATGCTGCTTATCCCCGCTTTTTCGCAGTTTTTCCGGATCAAATCTGCCGCCTCAGGACGGAATTCGATCGCCGCGATCCGGATGTCCGGACAGGAAAGGGCCGCCTCCACGGACACGGAACCCGTCCCCGCGCCGATATCCCACAGCACGCAGCCGGGATACAGCTCCAGCTTTGACAGCGAAACCGCGCGCGCCTCGCTCTTTGTCATAGGGACATTGCCCCTGATAAACCATTCATCCCTCATAGGTTATGGTATTCCTTTCCTGTTATCAATTCACCGTTATTTGTGCAATGCTGTACGATTCTTCATTGGCTGTACTTTTCGATTTTACAGCTATGCTTTTTACTCCTCACATCATACTTAATCCCAACTAAAAGTATATCTCCTCCATAGCGGCAGCCACTCTTTCCAGCGTGCCGGCATTATTCATCTTCAATCTGCAGGATTCCGGCTGTCTGAAGCCTCCCTCTCTCCGAATTCCCCGCAGGCCGCAAGCCATCCGGCGGCAAATTGGGGATTGGACGGGTAATAAAGATGCGGAAAGCCCCATATCTGGGCCGCCGCGGCAAACTCCCCCCTGCCTTTCCCTCTTATCCCCGGCCGCTGGCGCATGCACCGCCACTTTCTGTCTCCGGACGGCTTTTTCGCCTCCCAGTCCGTTCCCGGGCTCCCGCTGTCCCAGTAGTGAAACTCATGCCCCCGGATTTCCAGCCCTTCCGGGGAGGTCAGTGTCACATACCCAAAGCGTGAAAGCCCCGCGCCGCGAAATGCCGCCGCATCCACCGCCCCGGCCATGGGATAGTCCTTCCCGTCGCTGCCCTCAAGCGTCCTGTGCAGGTAGAGGAAGCCCCCGCACTCCGCCAGCATCGGCATGCCCGCCCGGGCCGCGGCGCCGATCTCCTCTCTCATCGCCTCATTGAGGGCCAGCCCGGCCGCATAGTTTTCCGGATAGCCGCCTCCTAAAATCAGGCCGCAGACGTTTTCCGGCAGCGCCGTATCACGCAGAGGGCTGAACGGGACAAGCTCCGCCCCCATCTGTTCCAGCAGCTCAAGGTTTTCCTGGTAATAGAAGCAAAACGCCTCGTCCCTTGCCACCCCGATCCGGAGCCGCCGCTTTTCTCCTGTATCCGCTTCCTCCTCTGGCCGCCCGCTTCTGTCGCGCCATACCCGGCAGGGCATATGTCCCGATTCCCCCTGCGGCATATCCGCCCGGCCGTCTGCCCGCAGTATCTCTGGCCGCCCGGCTGCCTGCGGCATATCCGCACGCCCGCTTTCCTGCAGCCTCTCCGCCCGCCCGGCCAGCCGGATTAAAGCCTCCACATCAACCGTCCGCTCCATCTGATCCGCCAGCCTGCCGATCCGTTCGCGAAGCGCTTCTGTCTCCCCCGGCAGGAAGAGCCCCAAATGGCGGCTTTCTATCGCATAATCGCCGGACTGCGGCACATAGCCGAAAACCGGGAGACCTGTTTCGCGCTCAATCGCCGGGGCTAAGTTTTTAAAGGTTTGCTCCCGCACCCGGTTTAAAATGACGCCCGCAATCCGGCTGTCCTTCCTAAAATGCGCAAATCCTGAGAGCAAAGCCGCCACAGACAGGGAAGCTCCCCGGCCGTCCACGGCCAGTACGGCCGGCGAAGCAGTCATCCGCGCGATCTCCCATGTGCTGGCGCGGTCAGAGTTCCCGCCTATCCCGTCGTAATACCCCATCACGCCCTCAATCACGGCAATCCCCGCCTGACGGCCTATGATAAGACGGCGCAGAGCTTCCCTCACTTCCTCTTCTCCCAGAAAAAAGCTGTCCAGATTCCGGCCCGGAATCCCCAAAACATACTTGTGAAACATAGGATCAATGTAATCCGGCCCGCATTTGCAGGAGACAGGGCGCAGGCCCCGGCGCGCGAACGCCTCCAAAAGCCCGCATGTGATAAGCGTCTTCCCGCTCCCGCTCTTCGGCGCGCCGATCAAAAGGCGCGGCGCCTGTATCCACGTCATAAAACCGTCTCCTCTCCCGGCCTCTCCAGATAGAGCAGGCACAGCGGTGAAAAAGATTCTTCAGCCATCTCCCCCGCGCGTCCGCTGCGGATCCGTTCCTCCGGGTAGGCCAGATTTTCGCCTGCTGTCACAAGGATATCGCCGCCTCCGGCTTCCGTAAGCTCCCGGCAGAACCTTCCGGCCCCGTTTTCTCCTCCTGTGAGCACAAACATTTCACTCTCCCCGCGGGCGAGCATGGCTCTTACATCCAGGCTGCGCCCATGGGCCGTATACACCGGGACATTCTGCCAGCTTTTTTTCATGCGGGCCGCAAAAAAACTGATGCTTGCGATCCCGGGAAGAATGCAAAACGCCATCCCTTCCTCCTCAAGACGGGCCGAAACGCGCGATGCGCCGCTGTAAAATCCGCTGTCGCCGGAAAACAGGATCACAATCCGCTTCCACTCCGGATGGGCCTTAAGCTCCTTTGCGATATCATCCTCCATGTAGGCCGCGATCCGCTCCGGCTGTTTTTCATGTGCATGAAACTTGCAAAACGCCGCCTCCGCGGCCTTAAGCATCCGCTCCGCTCCCAGCACGGCGTCGCATTTTCGCAAAGCCTCCCATACCTCCAGCGTCATCTGGCCTGCCGGCCCCATGCCGATCCCGGCCAGAACGATATCCCGGCTGTCGGCGTTTTTTTCCTCTTCGCCGTCGTTTGCGGAAACTGGTTTTGCGCATCCTGAGATCTCCTGCGTGTGATCTGCGCCCTTTATCCCCATGCCGCCGGAATATTCGCCACAGGCGTCCCCCGCTCTGCCGTCCCCTTTCACACAGTCTCCTTCCGCCTCTTCCCCTTCCTGCGCGCAGGCGAGGATCTCCCGGCGCGCCGCTTCCACCGAAAGGCCCGTTTCCCGGCTCCTTTTTATCACCACGGCCCCGATCCCGCACGCGGCGGCGGCGGCGAGCTTTTCCTCAAACCCGCCCGCGCGGCCGGATTCCTTGGTGACAAGCCATGAAACTCCGGTCTGCCGGATCATCGCCTCGTTCATCTCCTGCGAGAAAGGCCCCTGCATGGCAATGAGATGCTTTCCCCGCACGCCGATCGCCTCGCACTCCCGGATAACGCCGCTGTCCGGAAGGACCCTCGCGAAAATCCTTTCACGGTAGTCCTTCATCACGGTAAAGGCGGCCAGTTCCCGGCTCCCGGTAGTGACGAGAATTCCTCCCTGCACGGTTTCCAAAAAGGCGGCCGCCTCCTTTACGTCCGCCGCCATATGTACGCCGCCGGAAAACACACGGCCGGCCGCGCGCCCGTCCTCCTCCCGCGTACAGCGCAGATATCGGACGCCCTCTGTTTCACAGGCGTGAAAAATATTTTCGGATGCTCTCTTCGCATAGGGGTGTGTGGCATCCACACAGAGCCGGATCCCGTTTTCCCGCAGAAATACCCGCATCTCATCCTGCTCCATCGCGCCGCGCCTCACAAAAATCCCGGGCGCATCAGGAAGGAGCGAGCGCCCATACTCGGAGACCACGCTTACCCAGACAGGGATCCCGCGGGCCGCGCAGAATTCAGCCAGAATCCGCCCTTCCTGCGTGCCGCCGAACACGGCAAGCCTGCAGGCCCTATCCATTCGTATATCCCCTTGGCGTCACCATCCGGCCCCGCTCCTTTCTCGTGCTTTTATTTCCGATGATTACGGTGGTAAACATATCCGCCTGCGCATGGCGCAGCTCAGACAGGGAAAGAATCTGCGCCTCTTCGCCCTGACGGCCAATCTGGCGTATCAGGCCGCAGACCGTGCCGCTGTCCTTATATTCCATCAGAATCCGGCAGGCCCATTCCAGATAGCCGCTGCGGTTACGGCTTGCCGGGTTATAGAGGCAGACGATAAAGTCCCCCTCGCCCGCGGCCCGCAGCCGCTTTTCAATCGTCTCCCGGGGCGTCAGCAGATCGCTTAAGCTGATTACTGCAAAATCATGGCCAATCGGAGCTCCCAGGACGGCCGCCCCGCCGACGGCCGCCGTCACGCCCGGAATCACCGAGACCTCCACCTCCGGAAATTCCCCCGCCAGCTCAAGCGTGAGGCCGGCCATCCCGTATATCCCGCTGTCGCCGCTGCAGATCACCGCTGTCCGCTCTCCCTGCGCCGCCGCCTTGAGGGCCATAAGACAGCGTTCCCGTTCCTGCCGCATTGGCGTTGACAAAAACCGCGCCTTCGGATAATCCTCCCGCACCAGGTTAAGATACACCGGGTAGCCTACGATCACGCTGCACTCCCTCAGAACCCGATCCGCCCGGATCGTCATCTGATCCCGCCCTCCGGGGCCGATTCCCACTACATATAGCGTCTTTTTGCTGTCTTCTGCATGCATCGCCGCCGCACCTCCTTTTACTGCCTCTGCCTGGTTTTCTGCCTGCCTCTAAACCGCTATCATTGATTCCTGCAGTCAGGTTCCCATTCGCACCTTTGACAGCGCTTCGTTGATAGCGCTTATGTTTCTTTCCATAAGCCCCTTTCCCCTCTCATAACGGTTCACCCTGAAAATGCAGAACCACCTCTTCATCCGGAACCGCCACCGCCGCCGTCACGCCCTCTGAGATCACCTTGCCTGTCAGAAGCCTCGCCCCCCTCGCGGATGTATCAGGAAGGCTCCCATCCTCCCGCCCCATCCCGCCGGCCATGACAACAGCCGCGCGGCAGCATACATTTCCCACTCCCACTGTTTTTCGCACAAACTCCGATTCCGGAAATACCCCCTCTGCCGCCGCAAGCGCAGAAGCCGGAAAACAGGCGAACGCAAGCCGCCATTCATCCGCCAGCGCCCGCAGCGCGGCTTCCTCTCTTTTTTGTTCCACAGTAGCCAGCGCGCAGAGTGACAGGCGGCTTAAGCCGCAGCGTTTCAGGGCGGCCATGGCCCCTTTCCTGGCCGCCTCCAGAGAAACCCCTTTCCGGCAGCCCATTCCCAGCGCCGCTGTCCTGGGAACCAGCCGAAGAAGCCCCGGCCGCCTCGCGCCGTCCCGCTGCGTGACACAGATATTGTGATCCTGCCATATCCCGGGCGACAGCTCCTCCGGAATAGGTCCGTCCGTCGGATAATCGCTGAAAAAACCGATCCGCTCCCCGGCCAGCGCCGCCGCGGAAATCCGCTTTGCCTCCTGCAAATCCTCTATCTCCAGCCTGTTCCGGACCGCAAAGAGATCGACCGCAAACGCATGGCGCAGATCCGTGGCTGTCGTAATCACCGGAAGCGCCCCCAAAATCCCGGCCGCCTCGCGCGCCAGCTCATTGGCCCCGCCGATATGGCCGGACAGGATCGGGATCACGTACTTCCCCGTCTCATCCACCACGAGCACAGCCGGATCCTCCTTCTTGCTTTTCAGGTACGGGGCCGACGCGCGCACCGCGATCCCCGCCGCGCCGACGAAAATCAGGCCGTCTGCTGTCAGAAATGCCTCCCTCGTAAAGTCAGAAAGGCTCTTCCCCGACTCCTTCAGATCGCAAAAACGGACGGCCTCCACGCGTTCCCGCATGTCCGCCGTTTCCCGGAAATCCTGCCTCCCACAACGCGGCGGACATGCCCTCAGCCGTTTTAAGCCCTCGCAAAGGCGGGAAGCCGTCGCAGCTCCCTGCGCTGTAAAGCTAATCAGACGAATCTTCATCCTTGTCTCTCCCTGCCCTGAAACCGGTCGTAAACAACGGATCATAAAGCTTTGAGCGCTCATAGCCGCTGTGGGCCACCGCATCCCCGACGACAATCAGGGCCGTTTTATAAATCCCCTCCCGCCGGGCCGTCTCGTCCAGGGTTCCGATCGTGCAGACCGCTTTTTTTTCATCCGGCCATGTCGCCCTGTAAACGATTGCCGCCGGGGTATCCGCCTCATAGCCGCCCTTTAAGAGCTCCGCCTGCAGGCGATCCGTCATGCCGGCGCTCAGAAAGATCGCCATCGAGGCCCTGTGCGCGGCAAGCGACGCGATGCTCTCCCGCTCCGGAACCGGAGTCCGCCCCGCCATCCTCGTAATAATCAGGCTCTGCGAGACGCCCGGAAGCGTGTACTCCAGATTGAGCGCAGCCGCCGCGCCGCTCAGAGAGCTGACTCCGGGACACACCTCAAAGGGAATGCCTGACTCCTCCATCCTGTCCATCTGCTCCCGGACAGCCCCGTAAATGCTCGGATCCCCGGTGTGCAGCCGGACCGTCATCCCGCCGCGCCGCTCCATCAAAATCACCTGCTCCATGACCTCCTCCAGCGTCATCACAGCGCTGTCCCAGACCGCGCAGCCGGGCTTTCTGTCCCTTAACAGCTCCGGATTTACCAGGGAACCCGCATAAATAATCTGATCTGCCTCCTTAAGAAGCCGCGCGCCGCGCACCGTAATCAGATCCGCCGCCCCGGCGCCGGCGCCCACAAAGTACACCATTTCTTTCTCCTTTTACTGCCTCATAACCTACGGAATGCAACCGTTCAGAGGTTATCTGAGCGGTTAGGAACTGTCCCGAAGTCAACACCCCCGCTGCAAACAACGGGGCGTTAAATTTCACCGCGCCACGAGCAGGGAAAAATACCCTGCATCCTCCGGGATCTCTTTCAAATCGCCGTACACCCGTTCTGTTTTCATGCCGCAGTTCTCCACCATAACCGCCCGGCAGCCCTGTTCTTCCAAAAGCTTCTTTAATTCGGAAATTCTCGTCCCGGCCTTCATAAACACCTTCACGCCCGCAAGGCCCAGCGCTTCCCGCACCGGGTAGGAGGCCGGGATCACATGCAGCTCCTCCGCCCCGTTCACCAGCGGGATCCCAAGCCGCGCGGCGGCGGCGCAAAACGACGGAACCCCGTTTATCAGTTCCGTCTCATAGCCCTGTTCCTGAAGCCGCCCCATCACATAGAGGCAGGTGGAATAAACCGTGGAATCCCCCAGCGTAATAAAGGCGACATCCCGCCCCTCGTCCAGGACCGCCGCTGTCCGCGCCGCCGCCTCCTGATGGCTCCTGTCCAGCCTATCCCTGTCTCTTGTCATCGGCATCGGAAGATACAGAATCGTTTTTTCCTCTATCTCAGGCGCCGCCTGCGCCGCAATCTGATAAGCCGCGCAGCGCTCCTTTTCGCTGTGCGGAATCGCGACCACGCTGCATTCCCTCAATATGCGCACTGCCTTTAAGGTCATCAGCTCCGGATCCCCCGGGCCCACGCCGACCCCATACCAGCGTCCTTTCATTTTCCTGTTCACATTTTTTCCGCCTTTTATGTAAATTTGAATGTTATTTCCGAAATATTTATAACTACTCAGAAAATTTAAGCGATTACAGCCATTCAGAGTCAGCCTTTACGCCTGTTCTGTTCCCTGCAGCTCCCTGACCAGCCCGTCCGCCCCGTCCGTTTCCGCCATCAGCCCCTGGCCCGCGGAAAATAACAGCGCCTCCACCGTTATACCCCCGGCCTTTTCAAGAACCTCCTTCACACGTCCCGCAGCCACGCGCATCACCGGTTTAAGAAGGTCTTTTAAGGCAAGGTAGCGCGCCGCTTCCTCGGTTGTATTCATGCCGTAAAGCGGACGCGCCTCCTCCTCGCTGACGCCGGCCAGAAGCGCGCATTCGGCCAGATACTCCATGCGGCCGTCCCCATAGCGGGAGTGGGTATTCAAAACGCCTCCTGCCACTTTGATCAGCTTTCCCACATGGCCGGCCAGGAGAACCCGCCGGATCCCCTCCTCCTTTGCCATGCGGATGGACGCTCCGATAAAATTGCTGCATGTCACAAATGAATCCATGGAAAGGCCCTTTTTCTCCCGCAGAAAAGCCGCCCCGTAATTTCCCGGGGCCATGGCCAGAAGCGTCCGGCCCTCCGCCGCGCGGACACGGATCTCTAAGCGGATCGTCTCGATCATGGCCTCCTCGCTCATGGGCCTCACAATCCCGCTCGTCCCAAGAACAGACAGCCCGCCTTCAATCCCCAGCCTGGGATTAAAGGTTTTCTCCGCCAGCTCCGCCCCGCCGGGAATCGATATTTCGATCAGCAGCGCCTCCTGTTTCGCGCCGCAGTCCCTGCACACACGCCGCACATTTCCAAAAATCATGCGCCTCGGCACAGGGTTGATGGCAGAATAGCCCACAGGGCAGGAAAGTCCCTGCTTTGTCGCCCTTCCAACCCCGTCGCCTCCGGTCAGGTACAGAAACGGCGATCCCGGATCGGCGTAGCAGGGAGCTCCTTCCAAACGTATCTGCAAATCATTCCAACTGTCCGTACAGCGCGCACGTGTCCGTACAGCGCGCACATGCGCGCAGACCAGCGCTTTGTCCGTCACATCCGGATCATCGCCCGCATCTTTTTGCACCGCGCAGAACGCCCAGTCCGCGCCGCCCGCATCCTCTTCCACCAAAAGCGCCGCCGTCCGGCCGGAGGGAAGCTCCACCTCCATGGACGGCGGCGCTGCGCCCGTGCAGAGACGCGCCGCTGCCGCCGCCGCCGCCGCTGCCGCGCATGTGCCTGTCGTAAAGCCGCTTCCCGGTATTTCCGTCTCATGCCATCGTAATGTATCCCGCAATCAGGCCACCCCTCCTCCTCACACTATTATATTTGACTTTCCGCTATCTTTCAACCTGCTTTTTTAATTCCCTTTTCCGTTTCGTAATCAGGCCGCCGATACGCCCGCTCTCTTTTGCCGTCAGGCTTCTCCAGCCGTTCTGCGCAACCTTGTCCGCCAGTCCGAGCTCCGCGGCGATCTCAAACTTCAGCTTTTCCTCTGGTTTTAAGCCTGCTGCATTAAAGGGCTTCTCTTTTTTCGTATTTTTACCCATAAAAAGCATACTCCTTTCCAAAGCGCCCATAACCAGAAGCCATCACGGCCACAGACGCGCGATTGCTCCGGCGGTTGTGCGTGCGTACGTCCGGCCGCTGCCCGCTTTCCGCCGGGCTGCGGGCGCGGCGCATCATGCCTGCATTAAACCATCGAAGTATTAAAAGTATGCCCCTGTCACCGTGCGATATACCGGTTTTAATGGAAATCCTGAGAAAAATCGATCTCCACGCTTCCGGCCGCGCAGTCTGCTGAAATCTCCTTTCGCTCCCTTCCGTCCGCCGCCTCCCGCCTCAGGCTGTCCTCATTCACTCCTGTATATGATGTGCTCCCGATGCGGACATTTCCCGCCTTATTACTGATTCGGAAGTCAAATTCATCCTCCGCGCCGGACACGCGCAGCGAAACCGCTCCGGCCTTTGCTTCTGCGTCCACGCTCTCTGCGCCGGCTGCAGAAGCGCTTATTTTCCCCGCATCCGCACGCACGGTAATCTTCTTTGCCCGCAGCGTTTCCGCCCTGATCTCGCCGGCCTTCACGGACAGAGAAATACGATCCGCACACACGTCGCCTAACTGCACAAATCCGGCCGCCCCATCCACTGAAAACTCCTCAAACTGCCAGTCCGCAGGCACTACAAGCACCGCCGCGCCGGAACCTCCGCGCCTTCTTCTCTGATAAGAAAGCTTCACCTGAACGGCCGGATCCGCCGTACCGCGCACAACCTCCACATCCAGATGCGGATCTTCACGCACATACAATGCCGGGCCGTCCATAGGCTCGGTTCCTGTCTCAATTCTAAGCGCCGTCCGCTCCACTGCAACAGAGAGGTTCTTCACGCCCTCCAGCCGCTCGTAAAGCGTCATGCCGTCCCTGGAAATACGCATGGTTCCATCCGCATATGGGCTGATCCCATCCCACCCCGGATCAGAGGCCGCGTCCAGAAGCGCGCCGATGCGCTCCATATCTTCTGTTCCAATATAATGCTCCATGACATAACTGACTCCCCGCCTGGCAGCCCCAAGCCCCCCGGCCGCCGCCGCGGCTAAGGTAAGTATTATTCCTGAAAATATAAAAATCAGGCCAGTCACCGCAATCCGCTTCATCCATTTACTCATCTTACTCCTCCGTTCCCGGCCGCGCCTTTTTTTCAGGCGTCATCCTTTCTTTGCAAATATTCCCCAGATTCCCCTGCCGAGCCACGGCAGGAAACAGCCATAAAAAAGCCATGAGCAGCACAGCAGGATGCATCCCCCTCCAAATGCCAGGAGGCCCAGCCCAATCAAAAGTATGCCCGGCCAAAAGCCCGGAAACACAAAAAACGCTCCCAAAACGGTCAGAGAAATGCCTCCCAAAAGCATCGCAGCCGTCAGCACGGCCAAAAGCAGAAAAAAGCCGGCCAGCAGGGCAAGCCCTCCAAAAAGGCTGCCGGCAACGCCCACAATCACCGAAAGGACAAGGGGGCCGAATACGATCAAAGCCAGCCCCATCAGGAGATACTGCCAAAACGGCCGAGCCTTTTTCTCCTCACGCAGCGGTTCCCCGCCAGATCGGTCCGCCCCGCCGCCGCGCGCATCCCGGTTTTCCGGAGCGCGTTTCCACTCTGACCCAGCCTCCCCCGCCAGATTCGCCCGGATCGCCTCCGCAACCTGTTCCGGCGTCCCAAAGCCTGCCAGAACCTCCTCCTCACGCTCCGGCCCGGCCTCCTCCAGATAACTCCTGTAATAAGAAACCGCATCCTGCATCTCTTCCTCCGGTATATCGCGAAGCAGATATGTCAGCCTCTTTAAAAACTCTTCCTTTCCCATTCCTGTCACTCCTCCTTAAGAATCCCGGAAATCCTCTGCGCATAGACGCGCCACTCTCCTCTGTAAAGATTTAACTGCGCCCTGCCTGTCTTCGTGATCTTATAATACCGCCTGTTGCGCCCGTCAATCGCTCTGTCATACGTCTCCAGGCATTCTTCCTTTTGCAGGCGCCGCAGCACCGGGTACAGGGTCGATTCCGATATATCAATCGCCTGCCGGATGTCCTGGGTCATCCGGTAGCCATAGGTCCCTTCGCTCTCCCTCGAAACCGCAGCCAGGACAATCGCGTCCAGAAGAGCGGCTCCCGTATTAAAAACCATGTCCTCACTCCTTACTTTTTCTCGTATTCGTAACGGCCTTACGCTTTTACATCCCTGCTGTCTGATAGAACGAGACAGCAGGAGCTGTCACTTCAAAAATTATATTATGAGTTTAAATATATTATATAATGTATAATATAATTCAGTCAACAACCCCGCTGCAAGCAACGGGGCGTCAAACTTGCAGCGCTGCAGAGCAGCGGGGTATTTGGCCCTCGCGGCAGTCGCCAAATGTGAATGCAAGATTGCCCATTTTGGCTCCTGCTGCCCTCGGGTTTTCTGTGACCTTCGCTCACAAAAAACACCTCGCGGAATACTACCCGTGAATCAATGTCAGTTAGTTAAGCGAGATGAACTGTTGTGGGGCGTTGTCTGTCGTAAGAGGGCCGCCAGGCTATAATAAAAATATCAAATAATATGGCTCATCATGGCTATAGCATACGAATAATTTTTTGCTCCTTTCCAAACTTTGTTGAAAAGATTGTTATCATCGTGTAAAAACATGCTATATTGCATTTATACCATGAAATGTTTGTCGAATGGACAAACCTGAAAAGAGTCAATTTTTGGTTGATAAAATCCCAAAACATAACAGTTAAATATTCATCGAATCATTATAAAACAGAATATATAAAGCAATTATACTGATTATTTGCAATTCGGTCAGAGGATATTCCTGCCCGTTTATGCCAGACAAACGTATTACAGGACTTTCGGAGGGATGAAACGGATTCCCGGCCCGCTGATAACGTAGCCGTGGCCAGCTCCTGTATCCATAAGGAACCCGTAGAAAACCGCCGGTACTTAGCGAGGTCTTTAAAGGGCTTAGTACCGCTGCTCTTTTCTCCGAGCGGGAGCGGGGTTCCGTTGGATACAGGAGCTGGCCACGGCGGCCTCTCCACGATAAACAACATCCGGCAATCGGCCGCTTAACTAACTGCCATTGACCCGTGAACAGTAACAACTTATACCGTTTTACAGCATCTATTTTTATTTAAGACTTGAACATTCCTGATAAATGTGTTATATTTTAAGCATAAAAGGAGTAACCGCCCACAAAGTGGTTGACCTCCGGGATAAGTTTTTAAGCCTACCTAGACCGCCAAGTACAAGGTAGGCTTATTTATTTTCGCTTGTGATTCCTATCAATATAGGCAAGCAGTGCGACCAGAAAAGTACCGCCCAAAAACAACAGGCTTAATACCTCATATGTAGTCATATGCACCACCTCCCCTCTTTTGCAAGTTTGGGAGGCTTACCACCTTGTAACACGATTACTCCTTATTTGCATTATAGCATGAATATTTCTTTTCCACAACTCATATCCAAAACTTCTCTTATCAATTTCGTCACTTTATATTCCCAAATAATATTCTGAAAATTGTGTGACACTTCATCATTTTGGGGTACTATACGGGAGTTACTAACTCAAACTTATACCGTTTTACAGCATCTATTTTTATTTAAGACTTGAACATTCCTGATAAATGTGTTATATTTTAAGCATAAAAGGAGTAACCGCCCACAAAGTGGTTGACCTCCATGAATAGACAATAAGCCTACCTGTATCGGCCAAGTAACAAGGTAGGCTTATTTATTTTCGCTTGTGATTCCTATCAATATAGGCAAGCAGTGCGACCAGAAAAGTACCGCCCAAAAACAACAGGCTTAATACCTCATATGTAGTCATATGCACCACCTCCCCTCTTTTGCAAGTTTGGGAGGCTTACCACCTTGTAACACGATTACTCCTTGTTTGCATTATAGTATGAATATTTCTTTTCCACAACTCATATCCAAAACTTCTCTTATCAATTTCGTCACTTTATATTCCCAAATAACATTCTGAAAATTGTGTAACACTTCATCATTTTTGGGTACTACGAACTCGATTATTTAATTCCGCAAATCTCTGAAAACCCCACAACCCGCGCAGTTTCAGGCTATTTCCCCTTTCGCTATGGTTGGGGCGCAAAATATGCCTCTGTCGCACCAACCACCAATTTTCAAGCAAAAACGCGCTGATATTGCGTGCAAAAACGCCGCAATTTATATAAATCACGGCGTTTTTCTGTCTTTATATGTTATTTTTGTGATTTTGGCTCAACTCAATCAAAATTTGCCCGCTTTACTGGCCTCTTCAATCAATACCGCAACCGCCACCGTGGCTCCAACCATCGGATTATTTCCCATTCCGATCAGTCCCATCATCTCCACATGGGCCGGTACGGATGAGGATCCGGCGAACTGCGCGTCGGAGTGCATGCGGCCCATGGTATCGGTCATGCCGTAGGAAGCGGGGCCTGCCGCCATGTTATCCGGGTGAAGGGTGCGCCCTGTGCCGCCGCCGGAGGCCACGGAGAAATACTTCTTGCCCTTTTCCACGCACTCTTTCTTATAGGTGCCTGCCACCGGGTGCTGGAAGCGGGTCGGGTTGGTGGAGTTGCCGGTGATGGAAACATCCACGCCTTCCTTCCACATGATGGCCACGCCCTCTGTCACGTCGTTTGCGCCGTAGCAGTTTACCTTGGAGCGCAGGCCGTCCGAGTAAGACTTTCTCCACAGCTCCTTCACCTCGCCCGTGTAGTAATCCATCTCTGTCTCCACATATGTAAATCCATTGATGCGGGAAATGATCTGCGCAGCGTCCTTTCCAAGGCCGTTTAAGATCACGCGCAGCGGTTTCTGGCGCACTTTGTTCGCCTTTTCCGCGATGCCGATCGCGCCCTCCGCGGCCGCGAAGGACTCATGTCCGGCCAGGAAGCAGAAGCAGTCCGTCTCCTCCTCAAGCAGCATCTTGCCGAGATTGCCGTGGCCTAAGCCTACCTTGCGCTGATCCGCGACAGAGCCGGGGATACAGAATGCCTGAAGTCCCTCGCCGATCGCGGCAGCCGCGTCCGCCGCCTTCCGGCAGCCCTTCTTGATGGCAATCGCCGCGCCCACGGTGTAAGCCCAGCATGCGTTCTCAAAGCAGATCGGCTGAATCTTTTTTACCTGATCGTACACATCCAGTCCGGCATCCTTTGTAATTTTCTCAGCCTCTTCGATGGAAGCGATGCCATAGCTGTTTAAAACAGAATTGATCTTGTCAATCCTTCTCTCAAATGATTCAAATAATGCCATAACTTAATGATCCTCCTTAAATCTTTACCTGTCTGATAAGCTTATCCGGCTGAATGTAACCGTTCACATACGTTTATTCCTGTCTCGGATCGATGATCTTCACTGCGTCGTCAACGCGGCCGTACTGGCCCTTTGCCTTCTCGTATGCCGTGTTCGGATCGTCGCCCTTTTTGATGAAATCCGTCATCTTGCCCAGGTTCACGAACTGATAGCCGATGATCTGGTTCTCCGCGTCAAGCGCAATCCCTGTTACATAGCCCTCTGCCATCTCCAGATAACGAGGACCTTTCTTAAGTGTTCCATACATGGTTCCAATCTGGGAACGGAGTCCTTTTCCCAAATCCTCAAGGCCCGCTCCGATGGGAAGCCCGTCCTCAGAAAACGCGCTCTGCGTCCTGCCGTAGGCGATCTGTAAGAACAGCTCCCTCATAGCTGTGTTGATCGCATCACAGACAAGATCCGTATTCAGAGCCTCCAGAATCGTCCTGCCCGGGAGAATCTCAGCCGCCATGGCCGCGGAGTGTGTCATGCCGGAGCACCCAAGGGTCTCAACCAGCGCCTCCTGGATAACGCCCTCCTTCACATTCAGGGTCAGCTTACACGCGCCCTGCTGCGGGGCGCACCAGCCCACGCCGTGCGTCAAGCCGGAAATATCCTTCACCTCTTTGGATTTTACCCATTTTGCCTCCTCAGGGATCGGAGCGGCGCCGTGATTAACGCCCTGCGCTACTGGACACATACTTTCTACTTCGTGTGAATAAATCATTATAAGACTCCTTTCAAAATGAATGTGTTGTACTTTGTTAATTTTATCACATCATACTTGTTTTATTATCTCACGGATCTCTCAATTAGTCCATAGGTTTTTTCTGTTTTTTCTCCGCTAATTTTTCACCGCTGTAATATCTCATCAGCGTATCCGTATAAAGCCCTGCCATCTCCGTGAGCGGCCGGTCATTCCTGTAAATATAGTACAGCGTATTGTCATACTCCTCCGGGCGTTCCCCCTCCGGAAATGGAAACGGCAGGGAAATAAGGCCGAACGTCCTGTCCTGTTCCAGCGTGGCCTGGCTTCCCAGCGCAATAAAATCCGTCTGCCGCAGGATGTTGTGCATGCTGCCCCGGTTGTATATGTAAATAATCTGCCGGAATTTCTCGAAATCTATCAGCTCCGACAGGGACGCTTTATTGTAATAACCGTCCTCCAGGCTGTAGATCCTGGCTTCCTTTTTTGTATAATACATCACCAGGCCCCACGAATACAAATCCTCCAGCGTAAACCGCCCTTTCTCAGCCAGCGGATGGCCGGAGCGGACGATCAGGTGCAGCCTTGTGTCAAAGACGCGTCTGCAGATGAGCCGTTTGGCCTTAAAATACTCCCTTGTCAGCGCCTCGTTCTTCTCCTTCAAAAAGATCACGCCCAGATCCGCGGCCTGGGAATGGACATCCTCGATCACATCCGCGGTCGGCTCCTCCTTATAATGAAATAAAAACGCCTTGTCCGGCAGGACTGTAAGCATGCGCAGATACGCGTCCATGGCATACGAGGACGGAAACGCCGCGATCTTTAAGGAAATGCGCCCCGGCTCCTCCTGAAACAGCCTGACAAACTGTTCCGACTCCTCAATCAGATCCCTTGCCATGTCAAGAAACAGCCGGCCGCGCTCGGTGAGCGAAAGTCCCTTCTTGCCCCTGGCAAAAATCGTCACATTGTACTCCTCTTCTGTATCCCGCAGGATCTTGCTCAAATATGGCTGCGTGATATACATCCTCTTCGCCGCCTCGGAAATCGAGCCGTACGTCTCAATGGCCACCAGATATTTCAGCGTCCTGATATTCATAAAAGCATCCTCCCGTCATGCGCGGCCGGCCCGCCGTATAACCATTTTGTTATGCGGCGATAGATAATAGCAATTGGCCATAACGCCAAAAGATTGTTATAAATATAATAAAAGCAATGGTTAAATCTGTCAAATAAAAATCATTTTTTAAATTTTAATTATTCTGTTTTGCCAAACATTACCTATAATCATGGCCCAAAAGGAGGATAGTATAACAAACAGAGGCCGCCACAAAACGTATAACTGTAAGGAAAGGAAGGAAAAACGATGAAAATTTTATTAACTGCATTTGATCCCTTTGGAGGAGCTGACGTAAACCCGGCCATGGAGGCGGTGAAGCTGGTAAAAAACAGCGTCGCAGGCGCTGACATCATTAAGCTGGAGGTCCCCACTGTATTCGGGAAATCGATTGACACCGTGGAGGCCGCTATGAAGGAACATATGCCGGACGTCGTATTCTGCATCGGTCAGGCCGGCGGACGTTTCGGCCTGCATCCCGAGCGCGTGGCCATCAATGTGGATGACGCGAGAATCCCGGATAACGAGGGCAAGCAGCCCATTGACATCCCCGTCTTCGACGACGGCGAGCCCGCCTATTTTTCCCTGCTCCCGGTCAAGGCCATGGTGCAGGCCATCCGCGGCGCCGGCCTTCCCTCCAGTGTTTCCAATACAGCCGGAACCTTTGTCTGCAACCACTTGATGTACGGCGTTCTGTACCACATTCACAAGAGTTACCCCTCCATGCGCGGCGGCTTTATGCATGTGCCCTACAGCCCGCAGCAGACCGTAAACCTGGCCGACGCCCCCTCCATGTCCATAGAGAATATCGCCAAAGGCATTGAGGCCGCGATTTCCGCTATTGTCTACAATGACACGGATATCCGTGCCGTGGGGGGAAAGGAATTCTGACGGTAACAATTCAGGGATCTCTGAACAGTTACTTCTGACATACGTTCAGGCAGTCTGAACCGCTTCATTCTGACACAGAGGGGGAACGATATATGGAAGCCATCAAATTAATTGGTATTGTTATTGTAATTATTGGGTTTATTTTAAAAAAAGATACGATTGCGACTGTCGTGATCGCAGGCGTGGCCACAGGGCTGGTTTCCGGCATGTCCTTTATTGAGGTGCTGGATATTTTGGGGCAGTCCTTTATCACACAGAGAGTCGCCACAGTATTCGTGCTCACTCTGCCGGCTATCGGCATCTGCGAGCGGTACGGCTTAAAGGAAAAAGCCGTGGATCTGATCCGAAAGACAAAAAATATGACAACCGGAAAGGTGATTACGCTCTATCAGGTCTTACGCGCCCTGGGCGCGGCCTTTTCCCTGCGGCTCAGCGGGCATCCGCAGTTTGTCCGCCCCTTAATCAGCCCCATGGCCCACGGCGCGGCCGTAGTCAAATACGGCGCCGTGGATGAGGAAACCGAGGATGAGATCAAGGGCTACTGCGCCGCCAGCGACAATTTCGGCAATTTCTACGCGCAGCTCTGCTTCATGGGCGCGGCCGGAACCATGCTGATTGTGTCCACGCTCACCGAGCAGGGGTGCGAGCTCGACGCGCTGAGAGTGTCCCTGTGCGCGATTCCCATCGCCCTGATCTCCATTGTGGTCGGAGCGGCGCACAACTATTTACTCGATAAGCGGCTGGACAAAAAACACTCCGCGTCAGGCCCGGAAGCATAAAGGAGGGATGGTATCATGGATTTCAACACAATTATGTCTGAATTTTTTTACTGCCTCATCGGCGCGGTTTTTATCCTCACAGGCTTAAAGGCTCTTAAGGATGACACCCTGGCCTGCCGGAGCCTCACCGCCGCGTTCTGGTTCGTCCTGGCCGCAATTTTCATGGTCGGCCCCTATCTGCCGGCCTACATTTCCGGCGGCGCGATCCTCGTCCTGGCCCTTTTAACCGGCCTTGGCAAGGTAAAGCCCAGCAGAGGGCCCGGCCTCGACGCGGATCAGAGCAGAAAGGAAGCGGATCGCCTGGGCAACCGGATCTTTATCCCGGTTATCTCCCTGGCGCTCATCGCCCTGCTGGCCGCCTCCTTCCTTCCCTTTGGGGCCAGCAACGCCATCGGTATATCCGGCGTGCTCTCCCTGGCCATCGCTTTTTTCATCACCAAAGCGCCCTCCCGTTCTGCCACGGAGGAAGGAGCGCGCCTGATGGATAACGTGGGCGTGACCGGCATACTGCCCCAGCTTCTGGCCGCCCTCGGCGCCGTATTCACCGCCGCCGGGGTCGGGGATGTCATCTCCGGGGCCGCCTCGGCCGTCATCCCGGAGGGAAACCTCTTTATCGCCGTCCTCGTCTACTGCGCAGGCATGGCCCTCTTTACGGCTGTGATGGGAAATGGCTTCGGCGCGTTCTCTGTTATCACCGTCGGCATCGGCATGCCCTTCCTGATCGCCAAGGGAGGCGATCCGGCTGTCGTAGGCGTCCTAGGCTTAACGGCCGGCTACTGCGGCACGCTCTTAACGCCCATGGCCGCCAACTTTAACATCATGCCCGCGGCTCTCCTGGAAATGAAGAACAAATACGGCATCATCAAGGCCCAGCTTCCGGTGGCTGTCGTTATGTTTGCCATTCATGTGGCGCTGATGTATTTCTGGGCGTTTTAACGCTAAAGAAGCATTTACGTTTTGAATATTGCGCAAAGTAAGTGAGCCAAAAGGCGCAGCCATTTAAAAACCAATGTAAAAAGCGGCATATCAATCCGGATATGCCGCTTTTTACGTTTACTTTTACTTTTCTCCCCCGCGCGCCATCCGCTTAAGCACAAACAAAAATCCGGCGTACAGGACGCAGCCCTTCAAAATACTGGACACGGTCAGCGCCCACCAGATCCCGTTTAACCCCAGCGCCGTCGCCGAAAAGAGGACGGCCATGGGGATCCGGGCCGAGGTGAGCGTCACGCTCACCGCCGACGGAAAGCCCGTGCGCCCCAGTCCGGCAAAGGCCCCCACCGAGGTCTGCTCCACCAGCATAAAAAGCTGTGAAAATCCCAGTATTCTCAGATAGTCCACGCCCCCGGCCAGCACCGCAGGCTCTGTGATAAAGACAGAAAACAATGGCCCGGCCATAAAAATCAGGAGCGACGTGGTGCACAGCCCCCACAGCGCCGTCATGGCAATGGCTGTGGAAAACCCCCGCTTCACCCGATCCATCTGTTTGGCCCCGAAATTCTGCCCGATAAAGGAATTGATCGCGGCGGCAAAGCCGTCTCCCACCATCCACGATACAGACTCAATCTGGCTCCCCACTCTCTGGACTGCCACGGCCTTGTCGCCGTAACCGGCCACCAGGCGTGTCAGAATCATGGAAATACCGGCGTAAATCAGGTTCTGCACGGCCGCCGGCATGCCGATCCGCACCATCTCCTGCCTGCAGTACGGGGGAACCGGGGTAAACAGTGAAAATCCCTTAAATAGCCGGCTCTCCCGCCGAATCGCCAGAATAAACAGAACCGTCACGGCCGCCTGCGCCGCAACCGTGGCCACAGCGGCCCCAACGGTTCCCATGGCGGGAACAGGACCCGCGCCGAATATGAGGAGCGGATCCAGAATCACATTCAGCACAAGCCCCGCCACATTCACCTTAAACGGCGTCCGGCTGTCCCCCGTGGCTGTCAAAAGCCCGGTGAGAATCATATTAATATAGGAAAATAGAATACATCCGCAGGCAATCCGCAGATAGATCATCGCCGACTCCACAATCTCCCGGCTCGCAAGGCCGAAAAAGCCGATCAGCGGCCCGGCCAGGACAAGGCAGACCGCCCCAAACGCCAGGGCAAATACCACGCCCATCTGGATCGCTCCCCTGGCGTAGCGGGCGGCGGCCTCCTCATCCCCGGCCCCCAGGGCATGCGCCACCTTCACCTGTCCGCCGGTCTTTGCCAGAATCGCAATCCCCTGGGAGAACCAGCTATACATGCCCGCTGTCCCCACCGCGGTCACGGCCCCGGAGCCCAGACGGCCGATCCAGGCCATATCCGTCAAATTATACGCCATCTGCACCAGAGACGTAGCCATGATCGGAACCGCAAGCCTGGCCAAAGCAGGCAGGATCGGCTCATTCAGTAAATCCACCTGTTTTCCCATTTTACTGTGCCCCCATAATCATTTTCTATAACTCCGGCTTGCCGGGCGCGGGCAGCGAGCGCTGTTTACCCGCAATGAATACAGCGCTGTACCAGTCTCCTTACCGCTGTGACAGATACGCGTCGATGCCCCTGGCCCCGGCGCGGCCCGCCTCCATCGCGAGGATCACCGTCGCCGCGCCCGTCACCGCGTCGCCGCCGGCATAGACGCCTTCCTTTGTTGTCTTCCCGTTCTGCTCATCCGCGATAATACATTTCCAGCGGTTGACCTCCAGACCCCTGGTGGTAGAAGAAATCAGCGGGTTCGGGGAGGTCCCGAGCGCCATGATCACCATGTCCGCCTCAATCTCGAACTCCGATCCGGCCACTTCCACCGGCCTTCTCCTCCCGGATTCATCCGGCTCTCCCAGCTCCATCCGGCGGCACACGATCCCTCTCACCCAGCCGCTCTCATCAGTCAGGATCTCAGCCGGATTCGTCAGGAGATTGAACACAATCCCCTCTTCTTTTGCGTGATGGACCTCCTCCGCCCTGGCCGGAAGCTCTTTTTCGCTCCTTCTGTATACAATATGTACCTCAGCGCCCAGACGAAGGGCTGTCCTGGCCGCGTCCATGGCCACATTTCCGCCGCCCACCACGACCGCTTTCTTTGCATTCATGATCGGCGTGTCATGATCCTCGCGGAAGGCTTTCATGAGATTGCTCCTGGTCAGATACTCATTGGCCGAAAATACGCCGTTTGCATTCTCGCCCGGAATGCCCATGAATTTTGGAAGCCCGGCTCCGGAGCCGATAAAGACCGCTTCAAAGCCCTCTTCCTCCATCAGCTCGTCGATGGTCACGGATTTCCCGATCACCACGTTCGTCTCCAGCTTCACGCCCAGCTTGCGCACATTGTCGATCTCCGGGCCGACCACGCCTTCCTTGGGAAGACGGAACTCCGGGATCCCGTAGGTCAGGACGCCGCCCGGTTCATGGAGCGCCTCAAAGATTGTCACCTCATAGCCCAGCTTTGCCAGATCCCCGGCGCATGTCAGGCCCGCGGGGCCGGATCCGATCACAGCCACCCGCTTCCCGTTCGTCGTCTCCGGCGCGGCCGGCACAAAGCCGTGCTCCCTGGACCAGTCCGCCACAAAGCGCTCCAGCTTTCCGATGGAAACCGCCTCTCCCTTTATGCCGCGGACGCACTGTCCCTCGCACTGTGTCTCCTGCGGGCAGACGCGGCCGCAGACGGCCGGCAGCGCGGACGATTTGGCGATCACCTTTGCCGCCTCCTCAAAGCGGCCTCCCTTTACCTCCTGAATAAAGGCCGGTATATCGATCGAAACCGGGCATCCGGCCACACATTTCGCATTTTTACAGTTTAAGCACCGCTCTGCCTCTGCCACAGCCTCCGCCTCGTCATAGCCTAAGCAGACCTCCTTAAAATTAGCGGCGCGTACAAGCGGCTCCTGTTCCCTGACCGGAACCTTTTTCATCATGTCTCTTTTTGCTTCCATCATCTGTCACCTCCGCAATAGCCGCAGCCGCCGTGATGCGTGTCTCCCTCTTTCAGCCGGAGCATGGCCCGCCCCTCCTGATCCTTATATATCTGCTGACGCTTCATGGCCTCGTCAAAATTTACCAGATGGCCGTCAAATTCCGGCCCGTCCACGCAGGCAAATTTTACCTGATCGCCCACTGTCACACGGCAGGCCCCGCACATGCCGGTCCCATCCACCATGATCGGGTTTAAGCTCACAATTGTGGGAATGCCCAGCCTCTTTGTGAGAAGGCAGACAAACTTCATCATAATCATAGGCCCAATGGCCACGCAGACGTCGTATTTCTTTCCCTGCTTTTCCACCAGATCCTCGATCACGCCTGTCACCATGCCCTTTGTCCCGGCGCTTCCGTCGTCTGTGGCTATGTAAAGCGATCCGGCCGCTTCCCCCATCTCCCGGGTCAGGATCAGGAGATCCTTTGTCTTGGAGCCCACGATCACATCCGCGTCGATGCCGTGCTCCTTCATCCATTTCACCTGCGGATAGACAGGCGCCGCCCCCACGCCGCCGGCCACGAATAAATATTTCCTTTTTTTCAGGCTCCCGATGTCCTCTTTTACAAAATCCGACGGATTTCCCAGAGGGCCGACAAAATCACGGAAGGAATCCCCTGTCTTTAAGGAGGCCATCTGCTCCGTCGATGCGCCCACCGTCTGGAACACGATCGTCACCGTGCCCTCTTCACGGTCAAAATCGCAGATCGTGAGGGGAATGCGCTCGCCCTCCTCATGAAGCTTTACGATCACAAACTCCCCCGGCTCGCAGGAACGCGCAACCCTGGGGGCTTTTACAACGCACAGGTAAATTTTGTCGGCCAGCTTTTCGGCCTTTACAATCTGGTACATGGTATTCTCCTTTTTTTGCTTCCTGATTCTGATGTAATCCACATTAATTCGATACGATTTTGCTTTAACAGCGGCAGCCGGGCGCGTAAGGGGCCGCAAGAAGCCGGCGCATCCTCAACACCCGCTGACCGGCAGTGTCTGGCAAATTCAGGCTTTCCTTAAAAGCCGCTCCGGAAACTGCCGCCTGAGCGTGCGCATCATGCTGGCCGCATTGATGTAAAACGCCTCGTCCGGCTGTTCTTTTTTGTCTACATGGGAGTGGAAGATCCGTTCCAGCTCTTTTAATGCCTCGTCGTCGGAGCTGTGCTCGTTCATGACGCCCAGCATAATTTCCCGGCTCTCTGTGAGTTTTTTCTGCAGGAAATCCCATATGCGGGCCCTGTCCCGCTCTCTGACAGGGCCGTGGTGATTCAGGATGATTTCCTTTACGGGATAGGCGCGGGAACGCCGGATGGACTCTTCCGCTCCTAAATAATCCACCAGAAAGGAGGGCATATAACCGCCTTTGGGCCCCATAACGCCTACGGTCTCGCTGCAGAGCATCAGTTCGCCGTCTATAATATAGGAAAAGGAATCTCTTGTGTGGCCGATGGTCGCAAAGGCGTGTACTTCGTGATCGCCGATCCGGACGGTTTCCCCGTCTTCCAGCGTTTCATCGACCTGCAGATCCGCATCCCGGTAGTCCGGATCCCAGAAAAGGCCGGCCGCCTCTGCCGCCTCGCCGCTCAACCGGCGGATCGTCTCCAGTGCAGACGGTTTTTTGAGGATTTCTCCCGCCTTTTCGGAAGCGTACACTTTTACGTCCGGCCACGCCCGGCGGACGGCCGGAAGACCTGATACGTGATCATAGTGGGAGTGGGACAGGAGAACCGCGTCCACCCTGCCGCCGCCCAGCTCTTTTTTGATCTTTTCCACCATCGGGGCAGCCGCGTAGGCCATGCCCGCCTCAAAGAGAATATTTGCCTCTCCGCGGATCAGAAAGACAGCGCCCTCTCCCACGCCTGATACGTCTGTAAAATGCATGCCGCATAACCTCCTGGATTTTCTCCTCGCGAATAAACACATTATAGAAGATTCTCCTGCTTATGGCAAGCGGAAATTGTCGGGCGCAATAAAAGTGTTTTATTTATTTAAACGGAACGATTGCGGGGGCGCTGTTTTTCGTGAGAGGGCCGCCAGAGTCAGATTCTAAACCCAACGGAACCCCGCTCCCGCCCGGAGAAAAGCGCAGCGGACGCTAAGCCCGAAAAGACCTCGCTAAGCGCCGGCGGTTTTCTGCGGGTTCCTTATGGGTTTAGAATCTGACACTGGCTACATACCCGGCAAGCTATAATAAAACCAACAGTTAATATAATTCATTACGACTATATTATAAGAATAATATTCTTTTATTCATAAAATCACAGGATATAACAGTTAAATATCTGTTGATTTACACCGAAAATTGAATACATTATTTACAGAATTCCCCCCTCCTCATCCGCTGCAAATAATTCTTTAATTGTCCTCGGACTAACCCACCTATACAGGTTTAACCGGCTTCCGGCCTTATCGTTCGTGCCTGACGCCCGCGCTCCGCCGAAGGGCTGCTGCCCCACTACCGCGCCTGTCGGCTTATCATTAATATAGAAATTTCCGGCTGAATTTCTCAGGGCCTCTTCCATGTGTACGATTATGCCGCGATCGCGCGCGAAGATCGCCCCTGAAAGCGCGTAGGGAGTCGAGCTGTCGCAGAGTTTAAGCATTTCCTCAAATGCTTCGTCCGGATACGCGTAAACGGTCAGGACCGGCCCGAAGATCTCCTCTGTCATGGTTTTATAATCCGGCCTTTTCGCCTCAATCACGGTCGGATAAATAAAGTACCCTGTGGATCCATCGTACCCGCCGCACAGAACCTCCGCGTCCGCGGACTGCCTTGCCTCGTCGATGTAGGCGGTGATGGATTCAAACGCGTTCTTATCAATCACCGCGCCCATTTCATGCGAGAAGTCAGACACATCCCCTGTCCGGATCTGTGAAGCGGCCTTCAAAACGCCCTCCTTTACCTCCGGCCAGAGAGACGCCGGAATGTAGGCCCTGGACGCCGCGGAGCACTTCTGGCCCTGATACTCGAATGCGCCCCGCGCCAGCGCGGATACTAAAGCCTTCACGGACGCGCTCTTATGTGCAAAGATAAAATCTTTTCCCCCTGTCTCCCCGACCAGGCGCGGGTAGGAGCGGTAATTCCGGATGTTCTGTCCCACCATGGACCATACGCTTTCAAACACGCCCGTGGATCCTGTAAAATGAAAACCTGCAAGCCGCGGATCGCGCAGCACAAAACGGCTCATGTCCGCACCGCTGCACGGCACGAATTGGATGGCTCCGGCCGGAAGTCCCGCTTCCAGCAGCACTTTCATGACATAATAATTGGACAGCACCACGGACGAGGCCGGCTTCCAGAGGACTACATTCCCCATTAACGCCGGGGCGGACGGGAGATTGCCCCCGATGGACGTAAAATTAAACGGCGTGACAGCCGCCACAAATCCCTCCAGCGGACGGTATTCCAGCCGGTTCCATTCGCCCGGCGCATGGTTCGGCTGTTCCTCATAGATCTGCTGCGCATAGTACGCATTAAACCTGAAGAAATCCGCCAGCTCACAGGCAGAGTCAATTTCAGCCTGATGAACCGTCTTGCTCTGGCACAGCATGGTCGCCGCATTGACCACGGCCCTGTACGGACCGGTCAGGAGGGCGGCGGCTTTCAGAAAAATCGATGCGCGGTGCTCGAATGGCATGGATTCCCACGCGGCCTTTGCCTCCATCGCCGCATCGATTGCCGCTCTCAGCTCCTTCTCCCCGGCCACGCTGTACTCTGCCAGGACATGCGAATGAAGATGCGGAACCGTGCAGACTCCCGTCTTTTCCGTCCAAATCTCCCTTCCGCCAATGATCAGCGGAATCTTAACCACCTCTCCCATCTGGCGTTCCAGCTCTCTTTGAATGTTCTCCCTCTCCTCTGAACCCGGCATGTAACGGAAGGCCGGCTCATTGGCAGGCATATCCATTCTATAATGTCCATTGCTCATTGTTTCTCTTCTCCTTTCATTCTCACCATTATATTTTACAAAATATAATAAAATATGGTTTCATTTTAATGATATTATATTTCATATTTATGAATATAAATGTATTATAATAGATTAAAATTAAAATGTCAATATAATCATCTCTATTATCCCGAAATATTTTCATATATATGAATTGTCTTTTTTCTATTTCATTACGTTTAATCAAAATTCAACCACATTTTTTCCAATCTGATCTGAATGGAGTTCCCGGAAGAGCAGCGCCTCCCTGTTTGCCGCGCTGCCCGGACACTATTTTCCTGCGCTGGCTCCGGAGCCAGCGCACGCCAAAAAGCCTGCTTCCCGCAAAGCCAGGAAGCAGGCGCACCGCAAAGCCGTAAGCGAATCTGTGCCAGAGCCGCCTATATATGTTTCTTAACAGTTTCCACGGTTTTATTATACTAAAAGAAACCGCTTTTTATCAAGAATAGCCAAATTAAACGATCGTGTAACTTTCCTGGAATTTTGATGGACAGATCCTCCCGTTACCCGAGCGAAAACAGCTCCCTTACCTCTTTCATCCGCCCGCACGACATCCTTCCCTCGGGGCAGGCCCCGTCCATATAACAGCCGGGCCCGTACAGGGAAAACAGAGCCGGATACCGCCTCCTCAGAATCCGCAAGAGCTCCTTTGCGCGCCCCGCGATCTCCCACTGCGCGCGGCTGCACGTTCTTAAGCGGATGAAGGTCAGAAGCTCATTCGCATTCATCGTGGTCAGGACCGGGATCGTCAGGCCGCTGAGCAGCAGATACGCCATACTGCTCTCTGCAAATCCATTTTTCCGCAGCCGCTCTGCCGTCCGCTGCGATTTGGCAAATACCTCTTCATACCGCTCCTTAAGGCCCGCCTTCACAATGCTCTCAGGCGTGATATACCGCTTAAAATCACAGCTTGCCAGATAATCCGGCACAAGGATGGACTGCATCCTGTGCCGTACCAGATGTGTGACGCCGGACAGGGAGACTCCGTTAAAAAGGATTGTGAAATTCACCTGCTCCAGCTCCCGCCTGCGCGAATGCGATAAAATATTCCGGATTACCTCTTTCTGCACGTGCGGATCCGGCCAATCTGCCTGAAGCCGTCCGCCGGCGGACAGCGCCGCTGCCCGGCATATCATTTCCTCCGGATGAGCCGGGCCGTCCACCAAAACAACCGGCGCCTCATGATCCTCTGTCACACTGCCAGGCTGTGCTGTCTTTATCCCTTTTCCGGAGAAAAACGACGGAAATTCTGTCTCCCCTGAGCCTGGCCATTCCTGATTCTCTGCCTCTTTCGTTTTCTCCGTCTGCTCCTTTTTAAAACCGGAGCTTTCAAACGGCAGAAACGGAAGCGTTTCCTCACACTGAGCTATCAGGGAGCTTCCCAGGGCCGCAATCTCCGGGTATTTCCTCCCCCTCCCCCAAACCATCTCATTCACGATTTTCACCAGCTCCCGCGCGTTTACGGTGCAGTAAAAATTACTCCGGAATGAATATGGGAGCACAAATCTGGCGTCCTCCTTGGGGATTCCCTGTTCAAGCAGAAACTCATATTCCTTAAATAAATATTCCATGTGGCTGCCATACAGCTCCTCAGACGCTGCGGCGCGTTCGCCGCAGCACGCGAAATCCGGCGTCACATAGCCCATTTTTCCAAAGTCCACATATCTGCGCGACTTCACAGTAAAGGACGCCAGCCGGAATTCAATCATAAACTGCTCCACAAACACGGACACATTGTCAAAGGACAGATTCAAAAACACATGCTCCAGCACCGAGGTATGCCCCGAAGACAAGATTTTCTGAATCAGCCTGATATTCTCCTCCTTATCCCTCGCGCATGATTTCTCATAGATTGCATCCGCGCCGCCCTTTGTCGTGGAAATACGCCCCGCCGAGGCCACTATACTGTCAGCGTTTTCATTGTAAAATAGAATTCTTACGGAACCCTGCTTCAAATTGTTCTCTCCTTTTCTGTCTGTGTCTCGCTGCAATCGAACCGCGTTTCGTTACGATATCGTTTGCCGCCAAACAGCCATTTCTTCCTTAAATCCGCGATGCTTTATTCTATCATTTTACTTAACCTATTTCAAGAAATCTTTTCAGACGCCGCGGCTGAATCGCTATTATTCACGGCCCGATGGCATTTTACTTAAGCGAAGTGAACGGTTGCGGGGCGTAGTTTGTCGTGAGAGGCCCGCTGATAACGCAGCCGCCGCCAGCTCCTGTATCCAAAAGGAACCCGTAGAAAACCTCCGGCGCTTAGCGAGGTCTTTTCGATCTCAGCGTCCGCTGCGCTTTTCTCCGGGCGGAAGCAGGGTTCCGTTGGATACATGAGATGGCGGCGGCGGCCCCCTCACAATGAACCATAGCTCACATACACCTTAGGAACTGTTAAGAAATAACTTTTCAATAGTGCGCAGGATTTTTCTTCGAGAGTGCCACTCAAAAATCAGGCGCATAGTAGGCTATGTAACTGATTTTTGAGTGGTACTCTCGGAGAAAAAGACAAGCAATATGAAAAGTTATTTCTTGACAGTTCCTTAACTAAAAAATGACCGGACACAGCCTGAACGATGCCGTGTCCGGTCACTCTAACCCTTATCATTGCTTCAATTTGTTACATTCTTGACAAACATTTCTTAATAATCTCCACAGCCCCTTCCATTCCAAACTTGGATGTGCTGACTGTCAGATCGAATTCCACCGGATCGCCGTCCTCGGTTGTGGAATGGTTCTTGCGGATTTCGACTCTCTGCTCTCCCATCTGTGCGATCCGCTCCTCCGCCTGCGCGCGGTCCAGCTTTTCATTGGCCATGGCCCACTGAATTTTTGTCTCAAGATCCGCCTTAATGAATACATTCAGATTTCTGGGACGCCCCTGAAGCACGGAGGCGGCGCTTGTTCCTACAAATACGCAGGAAGCCCTGTCGGATAAGTATAGTATCGCCTCCCGCTGGGCCGCCAGATCGTGCTCGTTCTCATCCTCCGGTATCTCCTTAAGCAGATGGTTCTCCTCCGCAATCCGCCACAGATCCTTTTTATCATAGCACTCAAGGCTTAACGTCTTTGCCAGCCACTGTGCGACATTTTTTCCGTTGCTTCCATACTCCCGTTCAATACATACTGTTTTGTTTGCCATTACTTCTCCTCCTGACAGGAATTCCTCCTAAACGGCGGGCCGTGCGGCGGATATTCCTTTTTTTGTTGCCCTGTCATAAAATGCTGCGTAAACCTGTAATGATGGTAACAGTTCAGACAACCTGAACTGTTACAGCGTCTGCCTATGAAAATCGCTTCGCAATGGGGCAGATGCCTGCTGCCTCTATGTTTTCGTACGGTCGGCGCAGCAGGTGCGCAGACCTGTCTGAACTGTTACGAATGATGTACAGTTACGCAATGTTATGTTACAAATAGTATACGTTATTTTTTTAACAATTTCAAATACTTTATTCTTATATATTGATAACTTTTATATTATAATATATACTAAATATTATAGTTTCATCCTGTCAATGCAACCGTTCGGATGACCTCTGAACCGTTGCCAGGGGATCACTTTAATTATAGAACTGCAGACAATGAAGACTTGTGAGGTTTTTATGGAATTATTACAGCTTCGCTACTTTCTCACCGCCGCCAGATACCAGCACATGACAAAGGCGGCTGAGGCGCTGCGGATCGCCCAGCCGGCCCTTTCCCAGTCGATCAAGCGCCTGGAACAGGAACTTGGCGTCTCCCTGTTTGACCGGGAACGGCGCGCCGTCCGCTTAAACGATGCCGGGCGCTTCCTGCTAAAGACGCTCCTGCCCATCATGGAGGCCCTTGACGCCCTTCCGGACGCGGTCCGCGAACAGGCCGCGCGCGCGCAGGGAACCATCCGCTTAAGCCTCGCGGCCGCCTCCTGCCTGGCGGCAGGATGGGTGGCTGAATATAAACGCCTTCATCCGGAGGCGCGCTTCCTGATCCGGACAGATTTTCACGAAGAGCAAACGGATCTGTGCATCTGCGGCGCCCTACCGGACGCTCCTGCTGCAAAAGGAAGCAGGCTGCTTCTAAAAGAGGAATTTTTCCTGGCCGTCTCTTCCGGCTCGCCCCTGGCCGCCATGCAGGGCGCGCGCCTCAGCGACGCAAAGGATCAGGATTTTATCACCCTCTGCACAGACAAATCCGCCCGGCAGGCCGGTATGCGGTTCTGCCGGGAAGCCGGCTTCACGCCGCGGATTGTCTGTGAATGCAGCGATCCGGAATCGGCGCAGCGCCTGATTGGGGCCGGCCTTGGGGCCGCCCTCTGGCCTGTGTATTCCTGGGGCGTTCCCCGCCATCCGGATCTGGCGCTTGTGCCGGTCAGCTTCCCGGACTGCCGGCGCGATATTTTCCTCGTGCGGCCGCCCTCCGGCGGGGACGCGGCTCTTCTCGGCGATTTCTGCAGGTTTCTGCAAAACAAAAGCAAAGGAACTGCCGCGGATTCGTGACAGTTCCTTTACAAAAAGTGTTATAGTAAACGACAAAATAATTTGTCGTTTACTACGGGGGATGCGCACGATTTTGCAAAGGCAGATGCTGCGTTTCACGTAGCGCAAAATCGGCGCAGTGAACGCCAAAAACAAAAATTTTTGTCGTTCACTATATATATTATTCTTTCTCGTTCTCTGCAGCCCTTGCCTCGACTTCCTTCTTCTGGACATCGCCCGGCGCCTGCTCGTAGCGGCTGAATTCGTAGGAATACAGTCCGATTCCGCCCGTCATGGAACGCAGATCCGTATTGTAGCCGAACAATTCGGACATCGGAATATCTGCCTCAATGATCTGTTTTCCGTGGTGATCCGAATTCATGCCCAGCACGCGGCCTCTGCGGCGGTTTAAGTCGCCCATCACGTCGCCGGTGAATTTATCCGGAACCGTGACCTTTAAGGACGCGATCGGCTCAAGGAGAACCGGGGTTGCATCCATAAACGCCTTTTTAAATGCCAGGGTGGCGGCCATCTTGAACGCCATCTCAGAGGAATCTACGGGGTGATAGGAGCCGTCCACCAGCGTGGCCTTTAAGCCCACAACCGGATAGCCTGCCAGCGGTCCTTTAAGGACGCATTCCTGGATGCCCTTTTCCACGGCCGGGAAGTAGTTCTTCGGAACCGCGCCGCCGAACACTCTCTCCTCAAATACATAGGGCTTCTCCAGATCGCCGGAGGGCTCAAATTCCATCTTTACATCGCCGTACTGGCCGTGTCCGCCGGACTGCTTCTTGTGCTTGCCCTGGGCCTCGACTTTCTTGCGGATCGTCTCGCGGAACGCGAATCTCGGCTTGCTCAAGACAATATCCACCTTATATCTCGCCTGCAGCTTGCTCACTACCACCTCAAGCTGCTGATCGCCGATGCCGTAGAGCAGGCTCTGGCGGTTCTCCGGGTCGTTGACCGAGCGAAGCGTCAGATCCTCTTCCATGATCTTTGACAGAGCGCTGGAAACCTTGTCCTCGTCGCCCTTGGTCTTGGCCGAGTACGCCATATACGTATACGGTGTGGAAATCTTCGGCTTGTGGTACACGATCGGCGCCGTGCGGACCGCTATCGTATCCCCTGTCTGGGTCACGGTAAGCTTGGCTACCGCGCCGATGTCGCCGGCCTTTAACTCCGGAACCTCGATCGTATCCTTGCCTCTTAAGAGATAGATCTTCTGCACCTTCTCCTCCGCGTCCTTGTTTACATTATAAATCACGCTGTCCGGCTTTAAGCATCCGGTGCAGATCTTCATCAGGGAATATTTGCCGATAAAGGGATCCACAACGGTCTTAAACACTCTGGCGGATAAGGACACGTCGTCGTTGTATTTCGCCGTAAAACGCTCGCCGGTGGATACATCCACGCCGACGCACTCGAACTTATCCGGCGACGGGAAATATTTGTCAATGGCCTGCAGCAGATGGTTGAAGCCCTGCGCGTTCACGCCGGAGCCCATCAGCACCGGAACGATGCTTCCGTCCGTCACCTGCTCCCTGAGAGCCTTTGATATCTCCTCCTGCGTAAACTCCTCGCCGGAGAAGTAGCGTTCCATATACTCCTCGCTCGTCTCAGCCACGGCCTCGATCAGGGCGTCGCGCACGATCCCCAAGTTCTTCTGCGTATACTCCGGAATATCGCACTTCTCATAATCGCTTAAGTTCGTAAAGCGGCGGCCTTCCATCTTTACCACATTTACAAAGCCCACAAACTTCTCGTTCTCACGGATCGGCACCTGTAAGGGCGCGATCTGGCGGCCAAAGCGCTTTTCAAGCTTTAAGATCAGCTCGCGGAAACTCGCGTGGTCGTCGTCCATATTGGTCACAAAGAAGAGACGCGGCAGGCTGTACTGCTCGCACAGCTCCCATGCCTTCTCCGTGCCAACCTCGATGCCGGCCTTGCAGTTTACCACGATCACGGCCGCGTCAGCCACGCTGATGGCCTCCTCCACCTCGCCCACAAAGTCAAAATAACCGGGAGTATCTAAAATATTGATCTTCAGCGGGCCTTCCTCTCCCTGATATTCAAGCGGAATCAGTGATGTGGAAATAGAGAACTGGCGCTTTATCTCTTCTTTATCATAATCGCTGATCGACGTTCCGTCCGGAACCTTACCCATCCTCTTGGTCACGCCTGTCACCAGGGCCAGCGCCTCTGCAACCGTCGTCTTTCCCGCGCCGCCGTGACCTAATAAAACCACATTACGGATTTGTTTCGTCCCATATACATTCATATAAATTCCTCCCGTATATTAATTTTAGTCCATGTTGATATTGTACAAGAAAACAGAGATAATTTCAAGTGAAATGTAACATTTCAGACAATCGGGAGCGGATTGATTCTATGAGAAGGCCGCCGGGAGCAGGTTCTATATCCAACAGGAACCTGCCCCGGGCGGCCTTACGCGATTACAGCATGAACGGGTTCCTCATATCGCCTTCTTAATCCGAAGAATATTCTGCCCGTCCTTATACTCATATGTGATCTCATCCATACTCTTCTTTACCATATAGATCCCCAGCCCCCCGATCTCGCGGTCCTCGGCGGAAAGCGCCACGTCCGGGTCCTCTTTGGCGAGCGGATCGTAGGGAATCCCGTTGTCGATAAAGGACACCACGACCGCAAGCGGATCCTGCAGCACCTCCACGCGCACTGTGGCCGGGCCGATCTCGGGGTTGTATGCGTAATGCGCAATATTTCCAAACAGTTCGTCGATCGCGATGTCAATCTGCATCTGCGCCTTCAGGGGACAGTCAAGGGCTTCGAGCTGCTCGTCCACAAAGGCCGTTACCTGCGTGATATTTTCAATTGTGGCGTCAATGGTCAGTTCCTTCATTGTTTTCTCTCCTCCATCCGCTCCCTGTATTCCATGCACAGCATGGTGATATCGTCAAACTGCGGGGCCTCTCCGACAAATGCGTCGATGTCCCTCTTTACGTGCGTGAGCAGCGCCTCCGGCGGCTCGCCGGCATGACGGCACAGAATCTCCTTAAGGCGCTCCATGCCGTAGAGCTCCTTGTCCCGGTTCGTCGCCTCTGTCACGCCGTCCGTGTATTGGAACAGCCGGTCGCCCGGCTCCAGGCGCAGGCTGCCGCAATGGTAGCGCATGCCCTCCATGCCCGCGAGGACAAAGCCGGCGCGGATTTTGTACGGTTCAAAGCCGCCGCCTTTTTTGCTTATAAAGGGAATCTCATGGCCTGCGTTTACGAATGTGAACTCGCCGCTCACGAGATCCAGAACGCCCTCAAAGGCGGTGATAAACAGGCCCTCGCTGTTGGATTCGCAGAGCAGATCATTGACCTCTGTGAATACATCTCCCAGATCGCGGCCGGGCTGTGTGTGATCCTTGATAAGGGTCTTGCCGATCACCATGAACAGCGCCGCCGGAACGCCTTTTCCGGAAACGTCGGCCATGACGACGGCCAAATGACGTTCGTCTACCATGAAGAAATCATAGAAATCGCCGCCGACCTCCTTCGCGGGGTTCATGGTCGCGTAGATGTCAAATTCCGGACGCTCCGGGAAGGCCGGGAAAATGCTGGGCAGCATATCGGCCTGAATCTGCGTCGCGATCGAGAGCTCCGCGCCGATCCGCTCCTTTTCCGCCGTGACCGCGGTCAGATTTTCCATATACTTGACGATGTCGCTTTCCATCTTGTGCACGGCCTTTGCCAGCACGCCGATCTCGTCCGTTTTCTGTATGGAGAGCAGCGCGTCCGAGGGCGCGCCTGTATCGGCAAAGCGCTTCGCCTCGTCTGTGACCGCCAGGATGGGCGTGAGCATTTCCCGGTACAGAAAGGCGCTGTATGCGAGCAGGAACAGGCAGACCGCAATCAGGACTCCGGTCACCACATGCTTTACATACGTATTGCGGGCATTTTCCAGCCGGGTCATGGCCTTTTCCACTCCCAGGATCGCCACGATAGTCCCTTTGCCGTCCCGCACGGCCAGGCCGGCCGTCGTATGCGCCCCGGACTCCTCTGAATAGGCGTAAAGATATTCCGTGGCGCGCTCCCCTTTTGTGATGATATTACGGACGTTATTGACGTACTTTTCATCCACGCCGATAGCCGTATAGCCAAGCGGATAGCGGTCAAATCCGCTTTGGGAGTTCACGGAATCATAGATGTAGGTCAGCGTCCTGTAATCCGACTCATCCACCCTGGCGACGTAGATCAGCGTCGTATCCGTGGCTTCCACGAGATCGTCGAGCAGGCGCTCAATCCGCCTGTACTCCTCATCCTGCCGCCCGGTTGAGAGATATTCTTCAAACCGGTCGGGGTTTAAATACTGAAGCGCCGTCTCCGCGATCTCATAGGCGGAATCATTGTACTGCTGTTCCAAAACAGACGTAAATTCCCGGTAGCCGATCGCGCTGATGATCGCTCCCAGAAGGATACCAAAGATGATAACGCCCAGGGTGAGCTTTGCGGTGATTCCCGTCATCCTTTTTTTCATGCCTGACGTTCCTTTCTATTGCCTGTATTTCCAATAATGTACTCTCGAAATCAGGCGCAGCGGGATTCCGAGAGTACATAATATCTAAAGGGCGGCCGCCTGCTGCGATGCAAAAAACTGCTTTTTTTCCTCTGTGTCCAGGATCCGGATCCCCTTGTGCTGCCCCATCATGCTCCCGCCTGCGGCCAGACGGGCCTCGTAGCGCCTGAAACTCCCCGCGCAGAGACGGGAAATGCGCGGCCGGCCAATCTCATGCATGAGCCTGCAGCCTTTATACTCGAAATTTGCCCGGCACAGGCAGGAATCCAGCCGCTCTTCGGCTCCCGCGGCCAGCGCGCCCTCGTATTCGATGTAAAACAGATACCGCGGCAGCGCGCCGGATAGATCCTCCTGAACGGAATACCCCGCGATCCGCAGGCCCGCCCCGCGGGCAAATTCCTCTACGGCCGCCTCCAACTGCTCCTGATTGCATTTCTCCCCTGCGATGTTTACGATCTGGTGCTTCCGGTAGCAAAACCGCACAACCGGGGCCTGTCCATGAAAGCCCGAGACCTCGATTACATCCCCCATCTCATACCGGTATAAGCCGGAATGGCTGGTAAACAGCAGTTCGTACCGCATTCCTTTGCGAAGCTCCCACATAAAAAGCGGACGCCGGTTTCCCCCCGCCTCCCTTTCCAGAGGCAGAAATTCAAAAAAGCCTGTCTCCGGAAGCAGGATGTAAGCATCCGT
Source organism: Otoolea muris (assembly GCF_943193115.1). Classification (NCBI taxonomy): domain Bacteria; kingdom Bacillati; phylum Bacillota; class Clostridia; order Lachnospirales; family Lachnospiraceae; genus Otoolea; species Otoolea muris. Next base: position 6,488 of record NZ_CALPCY010000039.1, on the reverse strand, counting down.
CCCGTCCATCCGCTCCGCCAGGCCGAAGATTCCCTCCGAGGCCGCATACGCGTAGGAATGGATGGGTATATTCCCGGCGTACTCCCTCATGCGCTCCGTAAACCAGGGAAAGGTTTTGCCGCCGATGGCCAGCACATAGCGGACATCCGGCCATATTTTCTGTATCATCCCCCTCCGGAGATCCTCTCCTGAATAGCGGCCAAGCTCCCGCGCCCGCTGCGGATCCGGCGGAAGGCTTTTTTTAACAAAATCCCTCCATCTGCCGCTCAGAGGAATCCCCGCATCGACGCCCCCGGTCTCCATATCGCGCAAAAGCGTATCCCAGTTGCGCCGGATATAGTCCATCGCGCCCGCCACCCGGTTGACAAACACGCCGTGTATGGCGCGCAGCCCGCGCTCCGCAAGGGCAAACCGCGCCTTCACATAGAGCAGATCCTCCAGCTCGTCCGGAAACAGAACCTCTTTGGGCGCGCAGTAATCCGACGCGTCAAATCCCCCGTCCCGGTCCATCCACTGATAAATACAGCCCGAGCGGATACCGTTCATCGTCCCGTCTTTCATGCAGGTGCGGGCAAATTCACCGATCTGAAATATTTTCCCAAAAATATCGTCCCCCGGCCAATCTTTGTAATACTCCCGAACCATCCCGAACACGGCGCTGTAGGCGTAAATACACTGGATATTCAGATCCGTTTCCGTAAGCGGCACATACTTCGCCTCCCCCGTCGTCCCGGAGCTGATGCAGTAATAGGCCGCCCTCTCCGCTGTCAGAACCCGTTCCTCCCCGTCAATCATGCGCAGAATGTACGCCTCATAATCCCTGTAAGAAGAAACCGGAACCCGCTTCTGGTACTCCTCTGCGCTCCGGATGGAGTTAAATCCGTATTTCCTGCCGTACACGGTATCGCGGTTACGGCGCAGCAGGCCCTCCAGCAGCGCCTGCTGTACAAACGCCGCCCGGCTGCATGAAGCCTCCAGGCGCGCCATGGCCTCCTGTCCCAGCTTTGCGTAATTGGTTTTCATCGCTTCCTCCGTTCCTTTGCCGCATCGTCCGCCATATCCGCCGTCATATGTAAATCTGAATGGTATTCATGCCAAAGGTCCGTTGGTACACCGTTGTCTCCACCAGATCCTCGATCATCCGGACGCCCATATACATGTCGTCCTCCGGCGCTTCTCCCCCCGCTGTTTTGCTGAGCGGGTTAAATTCCATGCCGCTGTAGCGGATGCGGATCCCAATCACGCCCTCCAGGGAATAGACCCTTAAGTCAAATTCCACGCGTTCCTGGTTCACGGACGTGATCAGGGTCATCAGCTCCTCCATTGCCAGGCTCACGCGCATGACCTGTCCGGGAACCATCCCGTTTTCCTCGCAGAAAACCGTGATCTTGCCGCTGGCGTCACAGATATCCTCCGCCTCTCCCTTAACAGAAAAATTGATCACTCTTCCCGCCTTTTCCAGCGCATGATCCATCAGGAGAAAACGGGAATATTCCGGGCGCAGGCGATGGTAAACCCCTGTCGCCGCCGCCCACAGAAACAGCGTCAGAAGCTCGCCGGAGCATAAAAACCACCACGGGCTCTGCCCGGCGCGAAACAGCAGAACCAGGCTCACGCACGGCGCAAGGAACACGCGCAGCAAAATGACGGCGTTAGACCACATCGTCCGGCCCGCGACATTGTAATACCCTGACAAAATACTGTTGAGAAGCGCCGGAATCATGCCAAGCGCCATACAGGCAAAAGCAGGGAGCAGAGATACTGAAAGGCCGTACAGAGAAGAAACCGTCTCCGCTCCGGCAAGGATCACCGCGCAAAACACAAGGCACCAGAAAATCCCGCTCTTGACCTCCCTGATGAGCAGCAGCCGGGCGCTCCGGTTATCGTGCTCCCCGCTGTAAATGCCGAGCATGGCGGACGCCGCCTGCGGCACGCCGCCGGTCACGCTCTCCTCAAACGCGCCGATACAGCTCACCGCCGTAAACGCCGCCACCAGGGCGCTCCCTCCGTGCCTGAGAAGCAGCGCGTTGACAGCCGCCACGCGCAGGGTCTGGAATACGTTATTTAACGCCGACGGGCTGCCCGCCTCTGCGATGCGCGCAAAGGGAACTCCCCCGCCGGAAATGCCAAAACCGAACGGAAAGCTGCTTTTCGCATCGCAAAGGCTTAAAAAGCCCAGCGCGCAGGCCGCGGCGGTTGCCAGGACGCTCGCCAGGGCGGCCCCGAAGACCCCCATATCGAACACATACAGAAACAGCAGATCCAACAGCACATTTCCCGCGCCCATCAGAACCATCATCGCCGTTACGCGCCCGTTTTTGCCGTCCAGCCTCAGGTACCAGAACGGAATATAAATCATGATTTTAGGCAGCGCCCCTGCCAGAGTCACGCCCACATAGTGTGCTGTCAGACCTGCCACAGCCTCCTCCCCGCACAGCAGCCCGGTCAGAGGCTTTAGAAAAAACAGCCCTGCCGCTGTAATCGCCGCGGATGAAACGGCGCACCAGAACACAGCAGCCCGGTACAGGGCCTGCGCCCTCTCCGCCTGGTTATTCCCAATGGCCTCCGACGCGCAGATCGCGGTTCCCGAGACGATAAAAGAACCCGCGATGCAGAGCACAAGATACACGGGAAGGCTGAAATTGATCGCGGCCAGAGCGTCTGTGCCCAGCCGCTGCCCTACCAGAATGCCGTCCGCCAGAATATTGATATTGCCGCTTAAAATGGACAGCATGCAGGGGATCAGGGCTTTTCCGTAAGCTTTTTTTAAAAATTTTTCGTTCTGCTCCAGAGAGACGGAGGAGGTTACCGGTTTACTCATTTTTCTATGGTAAGAATATCCGCGAAACCGGTCACCTCAAAGATCTCCATAATCGTTTCATTCACATGAACCACCTTCATGCTTCCCTGCTTATTCATGCTCTTCTGCGCTCCCAAAAGCACGCGCAGCCCGGCGGATGAGAGATAATCCAGGGCGGTCATGTCAAAGACCAGCTCCTTCACGCCGTCCAGCCCGGCCTTTAAAGCCTTCTCCAGCTCCGGCGCTGTCGTTGTGTCCAGCCTGCCCTCCAGGGCAATGCACAGCTCATTTCCGTTTACCGTTTGTTTCATGTTCATACCATCTACCTCATTTCCTTATAATTTTATTATCAGATGGTTTTCACCATCCTGATAGCTGTGTTGCAGTTCCTTTGCGACCGCCTTCAGTATCCGGGCCGACAGATCCTCCGGATCCTCAAAGGGGTGGAACAGGGCGCCTCCATATATAATGCGGATAACTGCCTGGCCCTCCCGCTCGCTGTACTCCAGCGCAAAGCTCATATCAGGGGGTGCTGCAGGCAGAAGCTTTTGCAGCAATACTTCTTCGGCCGCAAGCTGCGCCGCATAGATCTGGCGCTGGGAGAGCTGACGCTTTCTTCCGAATTCCTCTATCTGTGTCATAAAGCCCGGGAAATCAAACGTTCCGGGCGTAATATCCGCCTTCAGCTCCTTTAGCTGGCGGATAAACATCCGCGTCAGCTTCTTGGAGGGATGCCCGAAAATCTGCTCCGGCGTCCCCTGCTCGTAGATCTCGCCCTGATCCATATAGAATACGCGTGTGGACACTTCTCTCGCAAATTTCATCTCATGCGTAACGATCAGCATCGTTAAGCCCTCTCCGGCCAGACGCCGCATCACGGAAAGAACCTCTCCCACCATCGTGGGATCGAGCGCGCTCGTGGGCTCGTCGAACAGTACGATCTCCGGATCCATGGCGAGTGTTCTCGCGATGGCAACCCGCTGCTTCTGCCCTCCGGACAGCTCGTCCGGATACGAAAGCGCCTTTCCGGCCAGGCCCACCATGTGAAGAAGCTCCATCCCGCGATCGTATGCCTCCTGCTTCGGCCTGCCCAAAAGCTCCATGGGAGCGCACATGAGATTTTCGATCACGCTCAGATGCGCGAACAGGTGGAAATTCTGAAACACCATACCCATCCTGCGCCGCAGGGCCGGCAGATCCGCATTCCTTTCTAAAATATCTTTCCCGCCCACGAGAACCGTTCCCGAGGTGGGCGTTTCCAGACGGTTTAAGCAGCGCAGCAGCGTGCTCTTTCCCGTGCCTGAGGGCCCGATGATGGAAATCACGTCCCCCTTATGAATATCCGCATTGACATCCTTAAGCGGCGTCGCGCCGGGGTATTCTTTTCTCAAGTTTCTGATATGGATCAATGCGTGTTCACCCCCTTTAAAATCTCTCTGCGCCGCTTCGGATCCAGTGAAATTTCCACGCGGCCGATCAGGGAGGCTGCAAGCCATGACGCCAGAAAATACAGCACGGCTGTGACGATCAGCGGGAAAAACGCCTCATAGGTCCGGCTCCGGATGATATCCGACGCCTTGGTCAGATCCTGTATGGCAATGTAGCCCACCACAGACGTCATCTTCACCATGGAAATAAATTCCCCCTTAACGACCGGAAGGAAATGCCTGGCGGCCTGCGGCATTACGATCTTCATAAACGCCTGCTTTCCCGTATAGCCAAGCGCCAGCGCCGCCTCGGTCTGTCCCGGATCCACGGACTCGATCCCGGTTTTCATCATTTCTGACACATAGACCGCGAAATTGATGGAAAATCCGATGATTGCCGCCGCCATCGAAGGAATGTCCACCCCGCCAAAGACAACGTAATAGATCAGCATTAACAGCACCAGCACAGGCGTTCCCTGTATGGCCCGCACAAAAGCCGCCGCCGCTCTTCTAAAAAACAGCGGGCCGGAGCGCCGTATCATACAAAGCCCGAACCCGAGCGCCATGCCGATGCAGCCTGCGCACGCAGAGATCACAAGCGTCACCCCCAGGCCGCCTGCCAGAAGCTTCCAGCGCATCTCTTTGACGAAATTATTATAAAAGCTGTCCTTTAAGGCGCCCACAAAGCCTTTCTTCTCCCCCGCGGCGCCGTTTCCGCCGTCCTTGTTTAAAACAACCAGCACAACGCCGCCCGTGTAATAGCTCTCCGACATATCGATGCTTTTTTTCCGTTCCTCTGTGATGCTCATACAATTGCTCACAATATCCGCTTTCCCGGAGACAAGCATGGGAATCAGCGCAGATAAATCGGCCTGCACAAGCGAAAGCTCCATATCCAGCTCACAGGCAATACGCTGCACGAGCTCCACCTCGTACCCCGTGCCCGCGCCGCTCTCTGTTGAATAACACATCGGCTTTGTGGTCACGCCGTGCACATAGCGCAGCACGCCGTTATTTCCGTCCGCCCGCAGATCCTCTGGTATCGCCATCTGCGCCTCATCCCCCGAAAACCATCGCCGGGCCATATCCTCAAGCGTCCCGTCCTCTCTGAATCTCCGGATAATCTCATTTACCTGCTCCGTAAAGCGGCTGTCCTTTGCAAGACCCAGACCGTAGGCGTCGTCTGCATAGACATACCCCTCCATGATCCGGACCCGGGGATTCTGCGCGGCCAAAAGCCTTGCCACCGGTTCGTCCAGCGCGATTGCATCCACTTTGCCGTTTTCCAGCGCCATCACCTCATCCGCGACATTGCTGTAATATAAAAACTGCGCATCCCCGATCGCCGCGCTCACAAGCTGGTCAAAGACCGCGCCGTCCGCCACGGCAAACGTCTTTCCTTTCATACCGGCAAGGCCGGCGTCCTCCTTAGCAGCGCTTACGTCCGCCGTTTTCTTTTCCCTGTCTTCTCCCCCTGCCTCCGCTGCATGCGCGGCAAATCCGCCCCAAAGGCAGGCGAAAAGCAGCAGCGCCGCCAGAACAGCGCGGCGCGCATGCCCGCATCCCGCTGTTCCAAATGCCCGCCGCGCCCGTTTTCCGCTCTCTTTCATTGAACCCTCTCAATTCTGTCCGTTTATCCGTCCCGCTCTTTATATCTTACCGCAGCGCGTTATCCCTGGCTCATATACCGGTACGCATCCGTCCCGCCGTACATCATCCCATACTGCATGATCTTCTGCCGGATCTCTTCGCTTCTCTTCAAATCATCATCCATTTTCCCGGAGAAATCATCCAGCAGAAAACTGATATTCCTCTGCATCACCCGAATCGTATGCGCCATATTCTGCATCATATCCACTACATTTCTGGGGTTCGTCCTGATAAACTCCTCCAGCGCGTCTTTTGTGATGCGCATCACAAGCACCTCATTATACGCCACCACTGTATACACCCCCGGCAGATCTGACAGCACATTCAGCTCCCCAAAGCACCGCCCCTTTGAATAAATCCCAATCAGATGTTCGTCCCTCTCCCCATACCGGTTGTAAACTGCCACAGAACCGGAGATAATCTTATACATCTCCCCGCACACCTCCCCCTCCCGGAGGATCACCTCATCCTCCTGAAAGGTCTTAAGCTTCCACTTCTTCCTTGAGTCCACACTCCAGTCATCCATTATTCAATTCTCCTAGTATAATAATGGTGTAGTCAAAAATGACTACTGGTTAACAGTTACAACGTCCAATCTAATAAATCTATAT
>NZ_CALPCY010000038.1:0-48019 GCF_943193115.1 Otoolea muris | reverse complement strand
CGAGGTGTTTTTTGTGAGCGCAGAGCGGCGGAAGTCACAGACAGCGGGCCCCCTTGGGTCCAACCCGCCGCAACCGCTTAAGTTGTCAGAACGGTTACGCCAGATTTGTACATAATTAAAGTCCGGGACACATACCCTAGAAGTAGCTTAATAAAGTTGTCTGGAGGGGTGAAGTGTGAACGATAGAAATACGGAAGTGCTGGAACAATATGACCTGGAAGCAGTATCGCTCCGCAGAGGCAGAGGGGCGTGGGTTTGTGAAACCGATCAGGGGATTAAGCTTCTGAGAGAATATAAGGGAACAATGAAACGTCTGGAGTTCGAGGAGGAGGTGCTTGGCTTACTGAAAGAAAGCGGGGGCTTAAGGGTGGATCAGTATGTCAGAAACCGCGAGGGAGGGCTTCTGTCAGCCGCCGGGGACGGCAGCCGCTATATTTTAAAGGACTGGTACATGGATCGTGAGTACAATGTGCGGGATGAGGAGGAGATGGCGCAGGCGGTTGTACAGATCGCAGGCTTACATAAGCAGCTCCGCAGGGTGGAGGTGAAGGAGGAGTGGAATCTGGGCTCTATCCTCGCAGAGCCAATGGAAACAGAGATGGAGCGCCACAACCGGGAGCTGAAGCGGACGCGGAATTTTATCAGCGGAAAGCGGAAAAAATCGGATTTTGAGCTGTGCGTCATGGGGAATTTTAACCTGTTTTTCGAGCAGGCAAAAGAGGCGCAGGACGGGCTGAGCCGGATGGCCGCGCAGCAGGGCCTGCCGGAGCATTTTCTGTGCCATGGAGAGTTAAACCAGCATCATCTTCTGATGGGGCCGGGCTATACGGCAGTCATTGAGTTTAACCGGATGCACCTGGGTGTGCAGACCGCGGATCTGTATCATTTTATCAGGAAGGCGCTTGAAAAGCACGGCTGGAATCTGCGGCTGGGGATGAAAATGCTGGACAGCTATGACCGGGTTCTGCCCATGGGAAAAAAGGAGCGGGAATACCTGTATTACCTGTTCCTTTACCCGGAGAAATACTGGAAGCAGCTTAATTTTTACCATAATGCAAATAAAGCGTGGATACCGGCCCGGAATGTGGAGAAACTGAGAAACCTGGAGGCGCAGCAGAAGGAGCGGGAGGCGTTTCTTAAGCAGATTCGGTCATAAAAGTTACTGTTCACACATCTGCCGGGCTGTGCCCAGTAACACGCTTCGCAATGCACACAAACCGCAAAAAATGCGGTTTGGCGCTGCTGCTCGCGGGTTTGACCCAAGGGGGCCCGCTGTCTGTGACTTTCGCTGCGCCGCACTCACAAAAAACACCCCGGATTGGCTGGTGTGTGAACAGTAACTCGTAAAATTCATACTCGTGTACAGTAATTAAAATTCCTTCCCTTTTCCGGCAAAATATACTATAATTAAAGGAACAGGAAGTAACGGCATGGATTTCCGGTTTAGCAGTTCACAGCCGGCGTCCGGGCTGTTATAACAGAAAAATTTATCAAGCTACAGGAGGGGTATCAGACAATGAAGGATTACATGACGATTTATAAGGAATGGCTGGATAATCCATACTTTGACGAGGCGACGAAAGAAGAGCTTCGCGGGATCGCAGGCGATGAGAACGAGATCAAAGAGCGCTTCTATATGGATTTGGAGTTTGGCACAGCCGGCCTTCGCGGGATCATCGGCGCAGGTATCAACCGGATGAATATTTATACGGTGCGCAGGGCCACACAGGGGCTTGCGAATTATATTATAAAGCAGGGCGGGGCGGATAAGGGCGTCGCGATTGCGTTTGATTCGCGCCGTATGTCCCCCGAATTTGCCGATGAGGCGGCCCGCACGCTGGCGGCGAACGGTATAAAGGCATACCGCTTTGAGACGCTTCGCCCGACGCCGGAGCTTTCCTTTGCCGTAAGGGAGTTAGGATGTATCGCCGGAATCAATATCACAGCCAGCCACAACCCTCCGGAGTACAATGGCTATAAGGTTTACTGGGAGGACGGCGCGCAGTTTACGCCCCCGCATGACAAGGGCGTGACAGAGGAGGTTATGGCCATCACGGATCTGTCCTCTGTGAAAACCATGAGCGCACAGGAAGCTGTATCCGCGGGCCTGTACCAGATTATCGGCCAGGAGATCGACGATAAGTATATCGCTCAGGTTAAGGCGCAGGTGGTAAACCAGGCGGCCATTGACAAGATGCAGGATCAGATTACGATTGTATACACGCCTCTTCACGGCACAGGCAATATCCCGGCCCGCCGCGTGATGAAGGAGCTGGGCTTTACCCATGTATACGTAGTTCCCGAGCAGGAGCTCCCGGACGGGAACTTCCCGACCGTCAGCTATCCGAACCCGGAGGCCGCGGAAGCCTTTGAGCTGGGCCTTGCCCTGGCAAAGGAAAAGGATGCGGATCTGGTTCTGGCCACGGATCCGGATGCGGACCGTCTCGGCGTTTACGTAAAGGACGCCAAATCAGGGGACTACATTCCTTTGACCGGAAATATGTCCGGCTCCCTTCTGTGCGAATATGTGCTCAGCCAGAAGAAGGCAAACGGCGCGATTCCGGCCGACGGACAGGTGGTCAAATCCATTGTCAGCACCAATCTGGTGGATGCGGTGGCCAAAGCCTACGGCGCTGAGCTGGTTGAGGTTCTCACCGGGTTCAAGTGGATCGGAAAGCAGGTGCTTAAGAATGAGCAGGAAGGAAAGGGAACGTATCTGTTCGGCATGGAGGAGAGCTATGGCTGCCTGATCGGAACGTACGCCCGCGACAAGGACGCCATTTCCGCCACAGCCGCCCTTTGCGAGGCAGCGGCCTATTATAAAGAAAAGAATATGACGCTCTGGGATGCGATGGTCGGGATGTATGAGAAGTACGGCTACTATAAGGATGAGGTAAAATCCATCGGCTTAAAGGGCATCGAAGGGCTGGCAAAGATCCAGGAGATCATGGAGCATTTCCGCACTGACGCCCCGGCAGAGTTCGGCGGCTTCAAGGTCGTTTCCGCGCGCGACTATAAAGCGGATACCATTAAAGACATCGAGAGCGGAGAGGTGAAGCCGACGGGCCTCCCGTCCTCCAATGTTCTGTACTATGATCTGGAGGACAACGCATGGCTCTGCGTAAGGCCGTCCGGCACGGAGCCGAAGATCAAGTTCTACTACGGCATCAAAGGCGCTTCCCTGGAGGATGCCGCCAAGAAATCCGAAAAGCTCGGGGAAGCGGTGATGGCAGAGGTAAATAAGCTTTTATAAGTGAAGTCTGAGCAGCTCCTTAAGAGCTTCTGAAAAGCGCGGGGATACGGCCCCCGGGTTCCCGCGAAGAAGCCCTTTGCGGTAAAAATGGCGCAGTCCCTTTTTGGGGTGCAGGGCCAGCCGCTTCTGTTTTATATCTTCAAGCTGTCCGGCAAGAAGCATGAGATGTTCCCGGCTGCTTTCGTGAATGGCGTCCAGCCGTTCGGCCGCCTCACGGCAAAAGGAAGCAGCCAGCTCCTTTGTCTCCGCTCTTGCGGCGGACAGCTTTTTGCTCTGCTCCGCAAGCAGAGCGGCAGATTTCTCTTCTGCCTCCAGTCCCATGGCTGAGAGGTGTTTTACCGCTTCTGCGCGCACGTAGCGGGCCTTGTCTGCCGCTTCCTCCTTAAATGCCATCATGCGCATCTGGATCTCTTCCATCTCTCCCCTCATCTTTGTCATAGCTTCAAGAGCCTGCCCAAGGGCGAGGGCTTCCTTCGTAGATTCATAGGAATCCGCTGCAAAGAGAACGCTCACTGCGCTCAGGGCCAGCTTTAAAACAAGCGGATCAGCGTCCAGCACGGCCCGGGAGACGGGCTGGTGGATCACTTCTGTCATCAAAATCGTAAGACCCCCCCAGGCAAGGGACGAGGTCAGGCAGATATAGCCGTGTATCTGGAAGCGCTTGTTACTGTAATCCCAGTACCGCACCCTAAACAGGCGTTCCATGACATAGCCGGTTATATATTCCAGAGCCGTTGCCGCGATCACGCCGGAGAAGTATACAAGTAAAAGATTGTCCTTTACAGGAAGCGATACCCAGAGCATCATTACAGCCCCAAAGCCGTAAAGCGGCAGCAGGGGAAGGCGCAGGAAGCCCCGGTTTACGGGACGGCGTTCCTTAAACGAGACATAGGCTGACTCAAATATCCAGCCAAAGAAGCAGTAAAGGTAGAAGAAGGCAAGCCATTGCCATGTGTTGTATGTGTACATGTATCGGTTCTCCCTGTAGATTTTATGCGTTTCATTTGTGGTGAACTAATCATAGCTGATTATGGCGGGGATCGCAAGGGGAGGCTATGGGAATGCAGTAAAAAAATCGCACGATTTTATTGATATTACCGTTCGATATGTGTATACTTATAACAGGAAGAAAGATTGGGGGTGATTTTGTGTCTATTACAGCAACCGAATTGAAAATGAATTTGGGGAAATATCTTCTTATGGCAGAAAAAGAGGACATCTATATTACACGGAATGGAAAAATAGTGGCGAAGCTTTCTAATCCTTACCAGGATCGTGTCGATGCGGCAAAATCCCTGTTTGGGATTATTCCTGATGAAATGACACTGAAAGAAGCCCGTGAGGAAAGGCTGGGGAGAATATGAGGGCTTTGATTAATACTTGTATTATTATAGACGCCCTGCAGTCACGAATTCCATTCAAAGACAATGCGCAGGAAATTTTTCTTCTTGCCGCTAACAGACAGTTTGAGGGATTTATCACAGCGAAAGCATCTGCGGATATTTATTATGTAACCTTTAAATATCTCCACAGCGACAGGGAGACGCGGAAGGTATTAAGCGGACTGTATATGTTATTTGATCTGCTGGATACGGCAGGGATTGACTGCCGGAAAGCAATTTCTTCAGGAATGTCTGATTTCGAGGATGCGGTTATGGCTGAAACTGCGCTTCGCTGCGGAATGGATTGTATTGTTACCAGAAATATAAAAGACTACGGGAAGCCGCCGGTTGGGATATATCAGCCGGCTGAATTTTTAAATATTTTTTTCCAGAAGGATTCATCATAGAGGAGAATAACACTAACAGATAACAGACAGATTTGGCGCTAAGGATTGGCGTCAAATTTGTTTTTCTATTTCTTGAAAAAGGAAGCCCTCTGCCGCTATAATAGGCATAAAGCAAGTGCTAAAATAGGTTGGCCAGTCTATTTCAGGCAAAAACAGGGAATGCTGTTTTTAAGTAAACTGAATGAGGTGTGGAATTCATGAAAGAGAAGGTACAGGTTTTTGGCCGCTTTTTAAGCGGAATGGTAATGCCGAATATCGGGGCATTTATTGCATGGGGGCTGATTACGGCCCTGTTCATTGAAACGGGCTGGCTGCCCAATGAAAATTTTGCCAAAATGGTGAGTCCTATGTCGTCGGTTCTCCTTCCGCTCCTGATCGCGTATACAGGGGGCGAGGTAGTGGCCGGAAAGCGCGGCGGCGTGATTGGGACCATCGCGGCCATGGGGGTGATCGCAGGCTCCGATGTGCCGATGTTTATCGGCGCGATGGTAGTGGGGCCGCTGTCCGCCTGGATTATTAAGAAGTTTGATAAGGCTGTAGAGGGGCGCATTAAGGCCGGATTTGAGATGCTTGTCAATAACTTTTCACTGGGAATCATCGGAGCGCTTCTGGCGCTGGTGTCCATGGCAGCCGTTACTCCGCTGGTGAGTATGTTAAACCAGGCGATGAGCGCCGGCGTAGGTTTCTTTGTGGATCACGGCATCCTTCCGCTTACCAGCCTGTTTATCGAGCCGGCGAAGGTGTTGTTTTTAAATAATGCCATTAACCATGGAATTTTATCCCCGATGGGAATCCAGCAGGTGGAGCAGACGGGCAAGTCGATTTTCTTCCTTTTGGAGGCCAATCCGGGGCCGGGACTGGGGATCCTTCTGGCGTACTGCCTTGTGGGAAAGGGCAGCGCGAAGAGCTCTGCTCCGGGCGCGGCGATCATCCACTTTTTCGGCGGGATTCATGAGATTTATTTCCCCTATATCCTGATGAACCCGTTCCTGCTCCTGGCTGTGATTGCAGGCGGGGCGAGCGGCGTATTCTGCTTTACGCTGTTTCAGGTGGGACTCACCTCCGCAGCGTCTCCGGGAAGCTTTCTGGCGATTATGATGATGGCGGAGCGCCACAGCTATCTGGGAATTATCATCGGCGTGGCGGTCGCGGCGGCTGTTTCGTTTGTGATTGCCCTGCCGCTCTTAAAATTCATGGGCAGAGATACGTCGCTGGAGGAGGCGCAGCAGAAGAAGGACGCCATGAAGCGCCAGGCAAAGGGCATAAAAGATGAAAGAGAAACGCAGGCGCAGGCGCCGGCTTCAGGAAGCGCGGCGGCCGGCAGAATCAAAAAGATTGCCTTTGCGTGCGATGCCGGTATGGGATCGAGTGCCATGGGAGCTACGGTCTTAAAGAAAAAGCTGACCGCAGCCGGACTCGCAGGGATTGAGGTCATCCACACCCCGGTATCCTCGATTCCGGCGGATGTGCAGATTGTGGTCACGCATCAGGAGCTGGGAGAGCGGGCGTCGCACAGCAATCCGAATGCGCGTCTGGTGCTGATCACGAATTTCCTCGCGGCCCCGGAGTATGAGGGACTGGTTGAGGATGTGAAAAAACAGAATTCTTAAGAGGAATCATATCAGAATGAAAATTACACCGCGTATGAAACAGATTCTCCGCGTGCTTTTCAGAGAAAATTCGCCTGTCTCCGTCCGCTATCTGGCGGAGCGGGTGGGAGTCAGCAAGCGGACGGTCCAAAGGGAGATGGAATCCGTGGACAGCGCGTTAAAAGGCAGCGGGATCCGTTTTCTGTCCAGGACAGGCGTCGGCGTCTGGCTGGAAGGGGATGAACGTGACAGAGCCCGGTTTCTTAAGGAGCTGGAGAGCGCGGATGACGACTACGATGTCAGAAACCGGGAAGAACGGCGAAAGCGGCTGCTCCTTGAAATGCTGAAGGAAAAGGGCATTAAAAAGCTGTTTTATTACAGCAATCAGTTCGGCGTCAGCGAGGCGACTATCAGCTCTGACCTGGCGTCGGTTGAAGGCTGGCTTGGCCGGTACGGACTTACCGTCAGCCGCAGGCCCGGCAGCGGCGTGGCGGTAGAGGGCAGCGAAGAAGATTACAGAAGGGCCATCCGCGCCTTTATAAGCGAAAATATGGATACGCATGCGTTCCGGGAGGCTTATGAGGAAGCGGATGAAAAAGGCCCGCCCTGGCAGTTTCTCAAAAAGAGCAATATCGGGAGGATTCTCAACGATGAGATTATGGAACGTGTTGTGGACTGTATTCTGGCAGTAGACAGCGCGCGTTTCCTGACACTGACGGAGAATTCTTACATGGGGCTGATCATCCATATTTCCATCGCCGTCAACCGGATTTTGAAAAACGAGGTCATTGAGGCGGACGAGAGGTGGAAGGAGAACATCCGGGAGGATGAGGACTACGGCCTTGCAAAGGCGATCGTGGCGGAGCTTGAGGAGGAGTTTGAGATTCAGATACCGGAGGTGGAGGTTTCGTATATCTGCCTTCACATCAAAGGCTCCAAGCATGAAAAGATCCAGTGGGATAAAAAGACATGCCTGGATCTGAAAAGCCGGAAGCTCCAGCAGCTTGTCAACCGCATGATTGACGCCTTCGACGGGGAGCAGTCATACCTCCTAAAGCAGGACGATGAATTTTTGCAGGGTCTGCTGGCCCATCTGCAGCCAACTCTGATCCGGCTGAACCACGGAATGCAGATCCACAATCCGGTATTAAAGGAGATCCGGGAAAATTATCCGGATATCTATGACAGATGCGGGCAGGCGGCGCTGCTTTTGGAGGAATTTACGGGAAAAAGCGTTCCGGATGAGGAGGTAGGCTTTCTCACCGTCCATTTTGGCGCCGCGATGGTGCGCCTGGCAGGCCGCAGGGAGGAGATACGCAAGGTCGCAATCGGCGTAGTGTGCTCCAGCGGCATCGGTATTTCCAGGCTGATGGTGTCAAAGCTTGAAAAAGTCTTTAAGGACCGGGCTGTTCTTTCCGCGTACGGGGCGCGCGATATCACGCCCTATGTGGCGGCGCAGGCAGATTTTTTTGTGTCAAGCGTGCCGCTGGAGGTGGCGGGCCCGCCTGTGATTTATGTGAGCCCGCTTTTAAGTGAAACGGATATGGGAGAGATCCGGCAGATGATTTACCAGTTTGAGCGGCTGCCGAGAAAGCAAAAGGAATCGGACGCATTTTCCGGCCAGCTTGAGAGAGTCAACCTGGCGGCTGCCCAGATCAGGGGAATTATCAAATACATGGAATTTTTTAAGGTGGATAATCATATTACCTTTGACGAGCTTTTGATAGCGATTGGGGAGAAGCTGTCTCCGTATTCGGACCGCAGGGAGCTTATACGGCGGGATATTTTAAGGCGGGAACAGATTTCCAGCCAGGTGTTTGCGGAATTTGGCTTTGCATTGTTTCATACAAGGACCAGAGGGGTGATCCGGCCTGGGTTTTCGGTGTGTATGACGAAGGATTTGGGGGCGTTCCGGGACGAATATTTTAAGGGGATTTCAGCGGCGTTTATAATGCTGGCCCCGGAGGATGAGAATGCGGCGCTGAATACGGAGATATTGGGGTCGATCAGCAGTATGCTGGTGGAGGAATATGGGTTTATGGATATTGTGAGGCGCGGGGACAGGGAAGAGATACGGGATGCGCTGGCGGTTCATTTGAAGAGGTTTTTTAACAGGCTGGTTGGGGGGATATCGTAAAGAGGATGCGGCGGCCTGCCCCGTTGACGGCGCTATTGGATGGCGCCAAATCCCGGTTTCTTTGAATTGAAATATTGAAACGGTTCATTATATAATGTATACAGAGATGCAGAACGAAAATGTACTCTCGGAATCTCTCTGCACCTGCCTTTGCGGCTGATTTTCCGCCAGATGCACCCGAATTTAATCAACGTACGCTCCACGTACGCCTCATAAATTTGTGCGCATCTAAAATCATCTCACAAAATCAGGCGCAGCGAGATTCCGAGAGTACATGAAAACGAAAAGGAGGAAACATCCATGTTTTTCAAGAAAAAAAAGGAAGAGAAGGCTCCGGAGGGCAAGGCGCTTTTGTATCGTGAGAATATCCGGGTGAACTGTGAGGCGCAGCCGCAGGAGGAGGTGATCCGCCAGGTGGGACAGATGCTGGTGGACAGCGGATATGTGGATCAGCCGTATGTGGAGGCGATGCTGGAGAGGGAGAAATCTTTTTCTACTTTTATGGGGAATGGGCTGGCGCTTCCGCATGGCGTGGAGGCGGCGAAGAAGGCGATCAAGGCGTCCGGGATTGCGGTGATGACATTTCCGCAGGGGATTGACTGGGCCGGGAATGAGGTTCATGTGGTGATCGGGATTGCGGGAGTGGGCGACGAGCATCTGGCGATCCTCTCTACCGTGGCGGAGAAGATGCTGGATGATGAAGCGGCTAAGAGGCTGACAGAGGGCGATGCGGATACGATTTACAGCATACTGACAGAAAAGGAGTAAGGCCATGATCGTAACAGTGACGATGAATCCCGCGATTGATAAGACTGTGGAGATTGATTCCCTGCAGCCGGGGGGATTAAACCGCATTAAAAAGGTGGAATATGATGCCGGTGGAAAGGGAATCAATGTTTCCAAGACCATTAAGGAGCTGGGCGGTGAGAGCGTTGCCATGGGCTTTTTAGGGGGCAATGCGGGCAGGACGATAGAAAATGTATTAAAAGAAAAGGAAATTCAGGGCAGCTTTGTCTGGGTACAGGGCGAGACGAGGACGAATACGAAGGTGTTTGAGCAGAACGGCGAGGTGACGGAGTTAAATGAACCCGGCCCGGTGATTGGGGAAGGAAAGATGGAGGAGCTGAAGACGCGGCTTCTGGAATATGCGAAGCCCGGCGTGCTGTTCGTCCTTTCGGGCAGCATCCCCAGCGGTGTGGAGAGGACGATTTACCGCGATATCATCTGTCTGGTGCACGAAAAGGGAGCTAAAGCGCTTCTGGACGCGGACGGGGATTTGTTTAAATATGCCCTGGAGGCCGCGCCGGATATTATCAAGCCGAACCGCGTGGAGCTGGAGGGGTATGCGGGGATTGATTACCGCGCGTCTGACCGGGAGCTTTATGATATCGCGAAAGGTCTGATGGATAAGGGGATCGGGACGGTCGCGGTATCCATGGGGGGAAGCGGCGCGGTGCTTCTGCTTCCGGGCCGTTCGGTCCGGTGCCCGGCGCTTTCGGTGAAGGCCCATTCGACCGTGGGGGCCGGGGATGCGATGGTGGCGGCACTGGCGTATTCCTGGGAAATGGGGCTTGACAGCGTGGAGACAGCCCGCCTGTGCATGGCCGCTTCCGCAGGGGCTGTGACCACGATCGGCACAAAGCCGCCGTCCCGCGAAACCGTTGAGGAACTGAAGAAACAGGTTATTATGGAAGAGATAGGAGAATAGAGGAAATGAAGACAAAGGCAGTCAGAATGTATGGAACCAGAGATTTGCGCCTGGAGGAGTTTGAGCTTCCGCCGATAAAGGACGACGAGATCCTTGTCAAAGTGATGAGCGACAGTATCTGCATGTCAACGTATAAGCTGGCGGAGCAGGGCAAGAACCATAAGAGAGCACCGAAAAATATCGACACCAACCCAGTTATCATCGGTCATGAATTTGCAGGCGTGATTGTTGAAGCAGGGGAGAAATGGAAGGATCAGTTTAAGCCGGGCATGAAATTCGCGCAGCAGCCGGCGCTCAACTACAAGGGAAGCCTGGCGTCCCCCGGTTATTCTTACGAGTATTTCGGCGGGGCATGTACGTACTGCATTATCCCTCATGAGGTAATGGAGCTGGGCTGCCTGATGCCGTATGAAGGCGAGAGCTTCTTTGAGGCGTCCTTAGGCGAGCCGATGAGCTGCATCATCGGCGGCTATCACGGCAATTACCACACAAATAAGAGGAATCATGATCTGGCGGGCGGCACAAAAGAAGGCGGCGACATCATCATTCTGGGCGGCTGCGGCCCCATGGGGCTGGGCGCGGTCAGCTACGGCATCCAGTTTGAGAACAAGCCGAAGCGCATCGTGGTGACAGACATCGACGACGCCAAGCTGGCCCGGGCCCGCGAGGTGATACCGGAGTCAAAGGCCGCGGAGAACGGGGTTGAGCTTCTCTATGTCAATACGGCCAAAATGGCGGATCCGGTTAAGGAGCTCAAGGATATCACAGGCGGAAAGGGATATGATGACGTGTTTGTCTACATCCCCAATCGCAAGGTGGCGGAGATGGGCGATCAGCTCCTGGCGTTCGACGGCTGTTTAAACTTCTTTGCAGGGCCGACGGATAATCAGTTTAAGGGCGAGATCAATTTATATAATGTCCACTACACCAGCGCCCACATTTTAGGAACCACGGGCGGAAACAACGACGACTTAATTGAGGCAAACGAGCTGGCAGCCAAAGGAAAGATTGAGCCGGCGGTTATGGTAACGCATGTGGGCGGAATCGACAGCATCGCAGACGCGACCTTAAACCTTCCGAATATTCCGGGCGGAAAGAAGCTGACCTATACCCAGTTTGACATGCCGCTGACTGCGATTGAGGATTTTGAGGAGCTTGGGAAGACGGATCCTCTGTTCAAAAAGCTTGACGAGGCGTGTAAAAAGAACCGCGGGCTCTGGAACGCGGAGGCAGAACGGATCCTGTTTGAGCATTTTGGGGTAGAGGCATAAGACCATTCGGGGTAAAAGCATAAACGATCATTCATTTATTATAGAGGAGAGAAGCAGTATGGTATCAAAGAACATGGTGATTTCCAATCCGTCCGGCCTTCATGCGAGACCCGCAGCCCTTCTGGCCCAGGCGGCAGGAAAGTGTAAATCAGACGTTATACTGGTATATGGGGAAAAGAGAATCCAGGCAAAAAGCGTGTTAAACATCATGGCGGCAGCCATCAAGAACGGCAGCGAGATTGTCCTGGAGTGCAGCGGGGAAACGGAAGAGGAAGATTTACAGACCGTAGCGGCTCTGATTGAGAGTGGATTGGGAGAATAGGAATGGAGCGGATCGATGTTGAGAAGACCGCCTCAAGAGGAGTCGCGGTCGCCCCGGTATACAAATATCTGGAACCGGATTTCAGCCCTGACGGCGGCCTGATCGCCGCCGATCAGGCAGGAATGGAATGTGAAAAATTTATCAGGGCCAAAGAGGATGTTCAGAAGGAACTGGAGCTTCTGGCAGAAGAAAACCCGATCTTCGCGGCCCATTTAGAAATCGCAGGAGATTTTACCCTGCAGGAGGGCGTGGAGACAAAGATAACGGAAGAGCTCATGAATGCCCAGCTTGCCCTACACAATACCATCGAGGAGTTTGCCGCGATTTTTGAAATGATGGACGATGAGTATATGAGAGAGCGCGCCGCTGATGTGCGCGACATCGGAAAGCGCCTGATGGCTGTGTTAAAGGGCATACAGCGGCCTGATCTGGGGAGTATAAAAGAAGAGGTTATCGTAGCCGCAAGGGATCTCTACCCGTCGGACACGGTAAAGCTGCGCCCGGAGGTCGTAAAAGGAATCATCACCGAAGAGGGCGGCGTGACGAGCCATGTGTCCATTATCGCCAAAAGCCTGAATATTCCCACCCTGGTCGGCGTGAGCGGGATCCTGCGAAAACTTACGGATGGCTCTCTGGTCTGCATGGATGCCGGGGACGGCGTGATCGTGGTGGATCCGGACAGGGAGACACTGGCCGGGTATCAGCAGAAAAAAGAGGCGTATGAGGGAGAGCGCACGCGCTTAAAGGCCCTGCGGCAGCAGCCGGCCGTCACAAAGGACGGAAAACGGATCGCCCTGTGCGCCAATGTGGGAAACGCAGAGGACATCCGGCGCGCCCTGGAGATGAATATCGACGGCGTGGGACTGTTCCGGAGCGAGCTTCTCTATATGGAAAACGACCATTTCCCCACCGAGGAGGAACAGTTTGCGGTCTATAAGGAGGCGGCGGAACTGATCCCGCAGGAATTGACGATCCGCACGCTGGATATCGGCGGGGATAAGGGACTTCCCTACTTCAGCTTCGACGAGGAGGAAAACCCATTCCTTGGCTGGCGCGCCATCCGCGTCTCGCTCGATATGAAGGATATGTTTAAAACACAGCTCAGGGCAATCCTGCGCGCAAGCGCGTTCGGCCATGTGCGCATCATGTTCCCCATGATCATTTCCCCTGAAGAGCTGCGTGAGGCCAAAGCTCTGGCAGAGGAGTGTAAAAGAGAGCTGGCCGCGGAAGGTATCGCCTTTGACGGGGCAATTCCCATGGGTATGATGATGGAAACGCCGGCCAGTGTCCTTCTCGCAGAGGAATTTGCAGAGGAAGCGGACTTCTTCAGCATTGGCACCAATGATCTCACCCAGTATCTCCTGGCTGTGGACCGGGGGAATAAGCGGATCGCGGAAAAATACGATTACTTCCACCCGGCTGTCGTAAAAGCCGTGGGGCATATCATCGCCGCGGGCCACAAAAAGGGAATCAAGGTCGGGATGTGCGGCGAGATGGCAGGCGATCCGGACGCCGCAAAGCTCCTGCTTGATCTGGGACTGGACGAATTCAGCATGTCCGCCGGGAGCGTGGATTATGTCAGGGAACAGATTTTAAAATAAACGGGCAGTAAATAAGAGGGCAGTAAACAACAAGCCCCCATCGGCTGAGAGTCCGATGGGGGCTTGTCCGTTGCTTATTATTGGGAATGGTAGGTATATAAAAAAGAAACTGGCTTATTTAGGGGGGGCCTGCCAGGAGTTTCCTCTCTGGCAGGTAGTATAAAAATACTTTATTTATGTTTGTGCTTTTATTATGCCAGTAAATTGTGTTGAAAATGTGGATATTCTATAAAATAAAACTAAAGTTAATTTCGATTTGATAAACTTTTCGTGATGATTTGCGGATCAGGTTGTTCTGTCCCTGCTTAGTTTTTATGCTATTCAACCGAAAAAACCGCTCCGGCCAAGCGCCAAAGCGGTTATAATCTAGGGGGGCCTGCTAAGGTTTTATCCTTAGCAGGTATGAGTATGAAAAAGCTTTATTATTTCAAGTGTTCCTTGAAACAAAGGCCTGTTACCCTTTCGAGTAACATATCTGCATTATAGGGGAAAATTGTGACAAAAATGTGTACCGGGAATTAAAAAAATCTAAAGATAATAAAAAAACAAAAAACCCTTTGAAAAGGGGTTGAAATTGTATATAATAGTAAATGGTATAGTCTGCCTGTAACGGTAAGGTTATACTGGACACCGGATGAATCTGCTATCCAGTATAACATGATGCACGCAGCCGCATAAGGAAATATGCCGCTTCGCGGCTGCGGCTGGCACGATACTCACTGCCGATTTCATCGGCGGCGGGTATAAATAAACTGTTACAGTTTTTTTCGTTTAAACAGGATATGTTAATGGGATAATAATGATAGAGAATACAAGCAGGAGGATGAACAAGTATGATGATGTCTAATGACATTGGGATTGATCTGGGAACAGCCAGCATTCTTGTATATATCAAAGGCAAGGGCGTTGTTTTAAAGGAACCGTCCGTAGTGGCCATTGACCGCGACAGCAATCAGATCAAGGCGATCGGCGAGGAGGCGCGCCTGATGATCGGCAGGACGCCGGGCAATATCGTCGCCGTGCGCCCTCTGCGCCAGGGTGTGATTTCAGATTATACGGTGACAGAGAAGATGCTGAAATACTTTATCAATAAAGCCGTGGGCAAGAAGACGCTGCGCAAGCCGCGGATCAGCGTCTGCATTCCGAGCGGGGCCACGGAGGTGGAGCGGAAGGCCGTGGAGGATGCGACGTACCTGGCCGGCGCGAGGGAGGTCACGATCATTGAGGAGCCGGTGGCGGCGGCGATCGGGGCCGGGATCGATATCGCAAAGGCATGCGGGAATATGATTGTGGATATCGGGGGCGGCACGGCGGATATTGCGGTGATTTCCTTAGGGGGCACGGTGGTGAGCGCTTCGATCAAGGTGGCCGGAGATGATTTTGACGAGGCGCTGGTACGGTATATGAGGAAAAAACACAATCTCCTGATCGGGGAGCGGACGGCTGAGGAGATGAAGATCAATATCGGGGCCGCGTACCGCCGTCCGGAGCCGGTTACAATGGAGGTGCGCGGACGGAACCTGGTGACAGGTCTTCCGAAGACCATCATGGTAACGTCAGACGAGACGCTGGAGGCGCTGCGCGAACCGGCGCTTCAGATAGTGGACGCCGTACACAATGTGCTGGAGCGCACGCCGCCGGAGCTGGCCGCCGATATATTTGACAGGGGTATCGTGCTCACAGGAGGCGGCTCCCTTTTGAGCGGCCTGGACGCGCTGATCGAGGAGAAGACAGGCATTACCACGATGATAGCAGAGGATCCGCTGACTGCCGTGGCGATTGGGACCGGAAAATTCATCGAATTTGCCCACGGAGAGGGAATGAAGAATTTCGATTAGGCGTATGAAAGTTTATGGCGACAGTTAAAGGATACGTAGAAAAGATAAAATACCGCAACCAGGACAATGGCTATACGGTTTTAAGCGTTTCGGGGGCAGAGGACGGGGAGGAGTATATCCTGGTCGGCACGTTTTCCTATATCACCGAGGGCGAGCTGATCGAGGCAGAGGGGCGCATGACCGAGCATCCGGTTTACGGGGAACAGCTTACGGTTGAGGCGTACGAGCTCAAAGCGCCGGAGGACACGGTTTCCATGGAGCGCTACTTAGGATCCGGGGCCATAAAAGGCGTGGGAGCGGCCCTGGCGGCCCGCATCGTTAAGAAATTCAAGGCAGACACCTTCCGCATCATGGAGGAGGAACCGGAACGGCTGGCAGAGATTAAGGGAATCAGCGAGAAGATGGCCATGGCGATCGGCGAGCAGGTCGATGCCAAGCGGGATATGCGCCAGGCCATGATGTATCTGCAGAATTACGGCGTTTCGATCAATCTGGCCGTAAAGATTTATCAGGAGTACGGGCCGGCCCTTTACACCGTGCTGGAGGCGAACCCGTACAAGCTCGCGGATGATATTCCGGGCGTGGGCTTTAAGATGGCGGACGAGATTGCCGCGAAGATCGGCATTGTCCCTGACTCTGATTTCCGCATCAAAAGCGGTATCCTGTATACGCTTTTGCAGGCTTCGGCGAATGGTCATACATACCTGCCGCAGGAGGAGCTCGCACAGCAGGCGGCAGAGCTTTTGCAGGTCAGCCCGGACTCCATCGGCGGCTGTCTGATGGACATGCAGATTGACAAACGCCTGGTGGTCAGACGGACGGGCGCGGACGGGGAGAGGGCCAATGTCTATGCCGCCCAGTATTACTACATGGAGCTCAACATTGCCCGCATGCTGTATGATCTGAATATTTCCGGCGCCGAGCCGGAGGAAGAGATCCGAAGGAACCTGGCGCGCATCCAGGCGCAGGAGAAGATTGAGCTGGACGAGCTGCAGGTTCAGGCTGTGATAAAGGCTGTGAACAGCGGCCTTCTGGTGCTGACCGGAGGCCCCGGCACGGGAAAGACCACCACGATCAATACCATTATCCGCTATTTTGAGCTGGGGGATATGGAGATACTTCTGGCGGCCCCCACCGGCCGCGCGGCCAAGCGGATGACCGAGGCCACAGGCTATGAGGCCAAAACGATCCACCGTCTTCTGGAGATCAGCGGAATGCCGGAGGAGAATGATAAGGCCCGGGGCGGCCATATGCATTTTGAGCGGAACGCAGAGCATCCCCTCGATGCGGATGTGCTGATTATAGACGAGATGTCTATGGTGGATATCCACCTCATGAACGCCCTTTTGCAGGCGGTCAATGTGGGAACGCGCCTGATTCTGGTGGGCGATGTGGATCAGCTCCCCAGCGTGGGCCCCGGAAATGTGCTGCGCGACCTGATCGAATCAGGCAGCTTTCCGGTGGTAAAGCTGACCCGTATCTTCCGCCAGGCGGCGGAGAGCGATATCATCGTCAACGCCCACCGGATCAACGGCGGAGAGCGCATTCCCCTTGGGAAACCGAGTAAAGACTTCCTTTTTATCAGGCGCGATGAGCCGAACGCGATCATAAACGCCATGATCACGCTGGTGCGGGAAAAGCTTCCCAGATATGTACATGCAGACGTATTTGACATCCAGATCATGACTCCCATGCGCAAAGGAGCGCTGGGCGTGGAGCGGCTGAACTCCATCCTGCAGGAATTCCTAAACCCGCCTTCCCCGGAAAAACCGGAAAAGGAAGCCGCCGGCTGCGTGTTCCGGCTGGGGGACAAGGTGATGCAGATCAAGAACAACTATCAGATCGAGTGGACGATGTATAAAAATAATATCCCGGCTGACAAGGGCGCAGGCGTATTTAACGGGGATATGGGCGTGATCCGTGAGCTGAATCTGTTCGCAGAGCTTCTGACCGTGGAATTTGATGAGGGAAAACGGGTGGAATACAGCTTTAAGCAGCTCGAGGAGCTGGAGCTTGCCTATGCAATCACCATCCATAAATCGCAGGGAAGCGAGTATCCGGCTGTGGTGATTCCAACCTACAGCGGCCCGCGTATGCTCATGACCAGAAACCTGATCTACACGGCGGTAACCCGCGCCCGCGCCTGTGTCTGCCTGGTCGGCCTGCCCGGCGTATTTCAGCAGATGGTTGACAACGCCCTGGAGCAGAAGCGCTACTGCGGTTTAAAGGATCGGATCCGGGAGATCGCGGAAAGCGGCGACGCGGACGGGCTGGGGCTTGGCTGATGCGGCATTTACAAACACGCTTCAGGGAGAGGAGAATACATGCTAATAGACGCCCTGTTTCCAAGGCGCTGTCCGGTCTGCGGGGATATCGTGATGCCAAAGGGCAGCCTGATCTGCCCGCCGTGTGTCCCGCGGCTCTCATTCGTAAAAGGGCCTGTCTGCCAGAGATGCGGCAAGGAGATCATGAGCGACACGCAGGAATACTGCGCGGACTGCGCGCGCCGGAAGCGTTCCTTTGAATACGGCGCGGCCCTCCTGAACTATAACGAGACGGCGTCGCGCTCCATGGCGGCTGTGAAATATAAAAACAAAAGGGAATACCTGGATTACTATGCACAGGAGAGCGTAAGGCGCTGCGGGCCGCTTCTGCGCTCCATGAAGGCCGGGGCGCTGATCCCTGTGCCGATCCACCCGAAACGCCTCAGAACCCGGGGATTTAACCAGGCGGAGGTATTGGCCCGGAAACTCGGGGAGGCTCTCTCGCTCCCGGTCTGCGCCGGGATTCTTGAGCGGAGCCGGAACACAGAGCCGCAGAAAGAGCTACGCGCTTCGGAGCGCCTGCGGAACCTTGAAAAGGCGTTTTGCGTGAGAGGGGAGTGTGAACTTCCGCACAGCGCGATCCTGATTGACGACATTTATACGACAGGATCCACGATAGAGGCATGCGCCCGGGCCCTGAAAAAGGCCGGGATGGAGAGGGTGTATTTTTTTGCGCTTTGTATCGGACAGGGGGAATAGGAAAAGAGGCAGTTATCCGGGCGCGCCGGAGTGTCGCAGATATTCAGATATCAGGCTGCCTGAGCGCCTGCAGAGAAGGAGTATAATCGATGAAAGAATTAAATTACCGCCTGATAAAGGAGGACTATAAGAACTGGATCCGCTGGAATGTGGCGCGGCATGACTCGAAAAAGCTGAAGATCGCATCAGCCATATTTTTTGTGATCTTCGCTTTTTTGTTTCTGGGCAGGAGCTTTGCCCTGGCGGGAAACTTTAAAGCCAATATCGGTCCGGTTCTCGTGCTGATGATGGTAGGCGCGGCGATGTACTATACCATATCCCCTCAGAACCAGGAAAGGGTGATCTGGAAAAGGAGCGGGCTTGGCCGCCTGGAGAAGGCGGGCCGTTTTCCGGAGGTGAAGCTGACGATTTTTGAGAAGGGCATTACGATAGAGGTGGCGGCCGAGGGCGTGAGGAATGAGTACAGCTTTAAGGATATTCTGGGGATTCTGGAAATAGAGCGGCTGTTTCTCCTGGAGACAAAGGACAAGACATGGCAGTTTGTCGCCAAATCAGCGTTTGAGAGCCAGGAAAAGATGCAGGAGTTTTACGCCTTTATGGAAGAGCGCATTGAGGATGCAAAGGCGCATCCGGAGAAGTACGAAAGCGGCAGGGAGGAAACGCCGGACGCCGGTTCGCCGGACGGCCCCGCTGCGGAGTGATTCTAAATGGCCGTTATGATGTAACAGGAGGGGAAGGTTATGCCCGGCATGCTTCTGGAAATTCAGGAGACAGTGGAAAAGTATGCGGATATCATGTCAAAGGTAGCTCAGGTTGAGGTCGAGGCGGCGGATGAAAACCTGTTCCGGGTGGCCGGGAGCAGAGAGAACGGATTCTGGACAATGAGGAAATGTATCTGGAGCTTCTGGATCAGATCGCTGATTTCATATCCGTGAAAGCCGCGGAAGCGGCTGAGCTGAAAAAACGCACCTCGCCCCTGAATACGCCGGACTGTGTGATCAACCACGTAGAGCGGAACGGGTAAGGGAATGGTGGCCAGAGCTATCTGGACGGCCGGCGACCGGAAGGAAAACCGTTTTGTGGCTATTAACTGCGGCGCGATCCCGGAGCCTCTCCTGGAGTCGGAGCTGTTCGGCTATGTGAAAGAGGCGTTTACCGGGGCGGATCCGAACGGCAGGATGGGAAAATTCGAGCTGGCCGACAAAGGGGTGATTTTTCTCGATGAGATTGGGGATATGCCCCTTTCTCGTTATAAGAATTGAGTCAAAAAGAAAAGAGGAGACAGCGATCGTTTTTTGCTGTCTCTCCTTTTAGTTTTTATACAAATTGCACAAAAATAAAAGTTTAAAACATATAAATTACACAAAATATTTTTTTTCAAGCTCAAAAAAACGCGGTTTGGCATCGATCATGCTTTATACTAAGAGTATAACAACAAGGAGGAACAGCTATGAAAGATGAATTACAGTTGATTCAGTATCCGGAGAATTCCGATGAGAAGTACAACCTGGATTTTATGAGTCTGGAGAATGCAAAGAAGGTTCAGGCTTTCCACGCAAGCTTTCCTGTCTATAAGGAGACTCCGCTGGCAGTCTTAAGGGAAACGGCAGGACTTCTGGGAATAGATAACATCTATGTAAAGGATGAGTCGTACCGCTTTGGCCTGAATGCCTTTAAGGTTTTGGGCGGAAGCTATGCGATTGGCAATTATCTGGCGCAGAAGCTGGGAAAGACGATCTCAGAGATGCCGTATGAACGCCTGGTGTCAGAAGAGGTGAGGAAGGAACTGGGAGACATCACCTTTGTGACAGCCACAGACGGAAATCACGGGCGGGGCGTCGCCTGGACGGCCGGCCGGCTCAGGCAGAGAGCGGTTGTGTATATGCCAAAGGGAAGCGCCGCAGAGAGACTGGAAAATATCCGGGCAGAGGGGGCGGAAGCTTCCATCACAGATTTAAACTACGACGGGGCGGTCCGCCTGGCCAATCGGCAGGCGCAGGAAAAGGGCTGGGTCATGGTGCAGGATACGGCGTGGGAGGGGTATGAGGACATTCCGCAGTGGATCATGCAGGGATACGGAACCATGGGGTATGAGGCATATACCCAGCTTCCTGAGAAACCCACGCACATCTTCCTTCAGGCAGGAGTGGGTTCCATGGCGGGCGCTGTCGCGGGCTTCTTTGCCGGAGTATACGGGAAAGACAGGCCGATCATCACGATTGTAGAGCCTGACAAGGCGGACTGCATCTTCCGCACCGCTAAAGCGGCCGATGGCAGGCTCCATTTTGTCACCGGGGATATGGATACGATCATGGCCGGGCTTGCATGCGGAGAGCCCTGTAGCATCGGCTGGAATGTCCTCAAGGATTATGCGGATTATTTTATCTCCTGCCCGGATTATATGGCGGCGCAGGGGATGCGGATTCTGGGCAATCCCGCGGCGGGTGACAGCCGGGTGATTGCCGGGGAGAGCGGCGCGGCGGCGTTTGGCTGCGTGAGTGAGATTCTCAGAAATCCGCGGTATGCACAAATCAAAGAACGACTGAAGCTTAATAAAACATCCAGAGCGCTTTTCTTTAACACAGAAGGAGACACGGACAGGGAAAATTACCGTTCCATCGTCTGGGACGGGATCTACGGAAGGCCAGTTTAACGCAGGGCTGATGCGCCCGCCGGGGCATGTTTCAAATGCGCTCCGGATTGGGCTTAAGTTTAAGAAAAAAATATAATCAGGAGGTATGAATATGAATAAAGCGCGTGAGGAACAGGTAGTGGCATTGTGCCGGGAAATGATTCAGCAGAGGAGCTATTCCGGGGAAGAGGCCGGGGTGGTAAAGGTGCTGTCCGCCCATATGGAGAAGATGGGGTTTGACGAGGTGACAGTGGATACGTACGGAAATATCATCGGCTGCATAAAAGGAAAAAGGCCGGGAAAAAAGCTTCTGTTTGACGGACATATCGATACGGTTCCGGTGACAGAGGAAAAGGAGTGGCAGTATCCGCCCTTTGCCGCCGAAATCCACGACGGAAAGATCTACGGCCGGGGAACCAGCGACATGAAGGGCGCGGTAGCGGCCCTGGCTACGTTACTGGCAGGCTTTGAATCTGCACAGTGTATCACATAATATATGTCTGGTCTGTGTAATAGGGTATTTTTACAGATTCAAAGATGCGCTGATAAAAAAGTCAGAGCGGGATTTTGGGAGCTTTAGTAATCCAATAACAGAATAAGGAGCAGATTTTAAGGATGTATAGTTTCAAAGAGTGGTATACCTGACAAAAAACGATATAGTTTAATATCAGGATTGAAATGATGGTATAATTATTGTATAATATATACTGTTGAGAAGATAAAAATGTCTTCCATTGTTAAGTGAAATCAGCCGCAAAGGCAGGCGCGGAGAGACTCTGGGAGTACATCATACAGAAAGGGACAAAATTGAAAAAAGAATTTCGTTTATTTTTATCCTTAACAGCCAGTCTGGTAATCATGTTTATTTTTTGCATGATTGGCTGGAACCGCGAATTTGACATACGGGATGCGCATAGATTTTTAAGAGACATGCCCTTTTCGTTTATGAACACATTTAACTGTTTTATTATAATAATTTTTGCGTTTTTATTCATACTAATTGACTATAACAGGAAACAAAAAATTCTCAAAAGAAGCTTGATCCTATTTGTATTGACGCTTAGTTTTGTTACAATTACGGCGATTAAAAATTATATTTATTATTCAGAGGAAATCAGGATATTGAATAAACGTTATGCAGAAAATATCGATATGGGGGATTACAGGCGCTTTTTAGAAGACGGCGCGTCTGCGGCTGTATATATCTATGCGGGCGGATGGGAAGAGAAGGAACATGCTTTTTCACTTGTCAGAAATTATGCATATTCCGAACAAACAAAAGTATACTACATGTTCAGTGATGAAATGCCTGCCAGGGAACTTGTAAATACCTTTCAAACCGCCTCATTTCCCGGCATTGTATTTATAGAAAATGGTGAAATTGTCCGGATAATGAATTATTCCGAAATTTGCACATGGTTATCAGATTACGAGAACGTTTCTATAACATATTAATTAGCTTTTTAGCTGATTCATATGAAATTTCGTTAAAATATATACAGTAACAGTTCAGATAATCCTGAATTGTTACGGCATATTTTTTTATAAAAAATCTATTGGCCTACCCTCAATATTGGTTGCATTACGGATTATATATCCATCCGCAATCCGTCACGATTGGTAGTGGCGGCTGTTTTCCGCCCTTAAAGATTGTGTAGCACAACCATGAGGGCGCAAATGAATATTCCAGTCTGGATCAGATCCTGATATGTAATATACATTCGCAATCTCTCCGTTCTTTCATCTGGAGGGTAAGCCGCCTTGAGGCTCTTTGGTTTCCCATAAATTTACTATAAAATATGTTCCATAATTCGACAATATAATTTTGATGAAGACACATCTGAATACATATAATTCACAGCCTTCCAGTAACGTAGCCAGCGTCAGGTTCCATATCCATAAGGAACCCGTAGAAAACCGCCGGCGCTTAGCGAGGTCTTTTCGAGCTTAGCGTCCGCTGCGCTTTTCTCCGAGCGGGAGCGGGGTTCCGTTGGATATGGAACCTGACGCTGGCGGCCCGCTCACAACTCTCTCCGGCCAGCATTATCCCACCCGCCTCACGAAAAAAACATTGACGAATCCCCCAATCTATGGTATAGTATACGGGCGAATGGAAGAAGAAAGGTCTTTTTTTTATGCTCAAAAACAGCCCCCAACAGCCGTTTTCATAGCCATGAGAAAAGACTGCAAATGAACAAAGAATCAGATGGAGGTGGAAGTCGTGCGCACAAGAATCACACTGGCATGTACGGAATGCAAACAGCGCAATTACAACATGACCAAGGATAAGAAGACTCATCCTGACAGAATGGAAACCAAAAAATACTGCAAGTTCTGCAGAACACACACGCTGCACAAGGAGACGAAGTAACGTTACGGATCGGACGAAAAGCCGGGCATCCGCGTAAAGACTTTGGAGGACAGTAATGGGCGATACAGAAAATACCAAAAAAGCTCCGAAACAGAGCTTTTGGAAAGGCTTAAAGGCTGAGTACAGAAAGATCATCTGGCCTGACAGGGAGACGGTCATGAAGCAGACGGGAGCCGTAATCGCTGTTTCCGTTGCTCTGGGACTGATCATTGCGGCGCTGGACACGGTGATCGTGTTCGGGCTGCACTTTGTAATGTAAAAAGGGGCAGGGGAGAGAATATGTCAGAAGCAAATTGGTATGTAGTGCATACGTATTCCGGCTATGAGAATAAGGTCAAGGTCGATATTGAGAAGACCATCGAGAACCGTAAGCTTCAGGATCAGATACTGGAGGTGTCTGTGCCGATGCAGGATGTCCAGGAGCTTAAAAACGGGGCGAACAAGCTGGTTGCCAAAAAGATGTTTCCCGGATATGTGCTGATCAACATGGTCATGAACGACGATACATGGTATGTCGTGCGGAACACCCGAGGTGTAACAGGCTTTGTCGGTCCGGGCTCCAAGCCGGTTCCGCTGACTGAAGAGGAGATGAACAATCTCGGTTTCAGGGCGGCCATAACGGCAGCCAGCTTTGAGGTCGGCGATATGATCAGCGTTACCGCAGGGGCGTGGAAGGATACGGTCGGCGCCGTTACCTCCATCAATGAGCCCAGGCAGACCCTGACTATTAATGTAGAAATGTTCGGCCGCGAAACGCCGGTTGAATTAAACTTCACAGATGTAAAGAAGATGTAAGACAGCCTTTTTATAAAGGCCGTGGGAGGGAAAAAGGCTGCTGTGAGTCTGATTTGTTCGGACAGCGGCAAAACATCCCCGCAATTACCACATTTTATTAGGAGGTGCCAAACGATGGCAAAGAAAGTAACAGGCTATATCAAATTACAGATTCCTGCAGGCAAGGCAACACCGGCTCCGCCAGTCGGCCCGGCTCTGGGCCAGCACGGCGTGAATATCGTACAGTTTACAAAGGAGTTTAATGCGAGGACAGCGGATCAGGGCGATCTGGTTATCCCGGTTGTGATTACCGTATATGCGGACAGAAGCTTCAGCTTTATCACCAAGACTCCTCCGGCCGCCGTTCTGTTAAAGAAGGCATGCAAGATTAAATCCGGCTCCGCGGTTCCGAATAAGACAAAGGTAGCTTCTATTTCCAAAGAAGAGCTCCAGAAGATCGCTGAGTTAAAGATGCCGGACTTAAATGCCGCCAGCCTTGAGGCTGCCATGAGCATGATCGCAGGCACGGCAAGAAGTATGGGTATCACTGTTGAGTAAGAGACGTTCTTCGGATCAGGACGATCACGTGGGAGGGAATTCCCGACAATACCACTAGGAGGTTATGTTAGAAATGAAAAGAGGAAAAAGATACGCAGAGGCTGCTAAGTTAGTAGACCGCATGAATCTTTATGACACTGCGGAGGCCATCTCTATTGTAAAGAAGGCCGCTGTAGCTAAATTTGATGAGACTGTTGAGGCCCATATCAGAACCGGATGCGACGGACGCCATGCGGATCAGCAGATCCGCGGCGCGGTTGTACTGCCGCACGGAACAGGTAAGACGGTTCGTATCCTTGTATTTGCCAAGGGGGCAAAGGCGGACGAGGCTCAGGCTGCCGGCGCGGACTATGTAGGCGCTGAGGAGCTGATCCCGAGAATCCAGAATGAGGGCTGGCTGGACTTCGATGTTGTGGTAGCCACGCCGGACATGATGGGCGTTGTGGGACGTCTGGGCCGTATCCTCGGACCCAAAGGCTTAATGCCGAACCCCAAGGCAGGCACCGTAACCATGGATGTAACCAAGGCGATCAACGATATCAAGGCCGGTAAGATTGAGTACAGGCTTGATAAGACAAATATTATTCACGTGCCAGTGGGTAAAGCTTCTTTCACAGAGGAGCAGTTAGCGGACAACTTCCAGACGCTTATGGATGCAATCCTGAAAGCAAAGCCGGCCGCCGTTAAGGGCGCTTACTTAAAGAGCGTGACCCTGACCTCCACCATGGGGCCGGGCGTAAAGCTTAATGTAGGCAGGCTGATGAACTAACCGGAACGGAGAGCACGGGACGGTTGGCTGAGAATCAGGATGCGATAGAATCAATCACGCGGCTGTCAGAAGTTCTGGAAGCCGTTGTGAGAAACGCAAATGATTGGCAGCGGTTCAGATAACCTGAACTGTTACAGCAATTGAACCATAAAACCGGAGTTCGGCGGATGAGGCCAGGCTCCGGTTTTTTATGCATAGATCTGCGCAGAGGAAAAGGGGAGGGATACGCTGTGATAAAAATATTTTTGGCAGAGGATGAGGCCATCATCCGGCGGGGAATACGCGACAGCATTGACTGGGAGGCAAACGGGCTGGAATTCGTGGGCGAGGCCGGCGACGGTGAATACGCTTATCCCCTGATATTAAAGACAGAGCCGGATATTCTCCTGACAGACGTCAAGATGCCCTTTATGGACGGGCTGGAGCTGAGCCGGCTGGTCAAGAAATCGCTTCCGAATATCAAAATTATAATTCTGAGCGGCTATAATGAATTTGATTATGCCAAGGAAGCCATCAAGATCGGGATCAGTGATTATCTGCTAAAGCCCATCACGTCAGCCAGCCTGGTGGACGCCTTGAAACGGGTGGCGGAGACGATCCGCGAGGAGCGGGAGCGGACAAGGCTTCTGGAGCGGTATTTTGTCAGCTATGAAAAATATACGGAGTTTCTGGACAAGACGGATTACAGCGGCGTGGACCGGAAGCTGATTGAGGACTTTTTAAAGCTGGGATCTGTGGAGGAATGCGGCCCGTTCATTGACGAATATTTCGCGGCGGTGGGGGAGCACAATTACAAATCGCTTCTGCTCAGGCAGTATATGACCGTCGATATCTTTTACTGCGTCCAGGAATTCCTCAAGTCCCTGAAGGTTGAGACGGATGAGATTCCGGAGACGCTGAGGGATATCAAGGAGATCCCCAAAGTGATCGGGGGCGTGGAGACAACGGTGGCTTATTTAAAGGCGCTGTTCCATTTCGCGCTGAGCGCGCGGGATAAATGTTCAAACGACCGTTACGGCAATCTGATACGGGAGGCCAGGGCTTATATTGCAGAGCACTTTGCAAGGAGTGATTTCTCGCTGAATATGATTTCCGCCCATATCGGAGTCAGCCCCAGCTATTTCAGCTCGATTTTTAAACAGGAGATGGGGCAGTCGTTTGTGGAATATTTAACAAAAGTCAGGATTGACAAGGCTTGCGAGCTTCTGAAATGCACGAACCTGCGGACCGCGGAGATCGGGGAGAGCGTGGGATACAATGATCCGCACTATTTCAGCGCCACCTTCAAGAAAATCATGGGCCAGTCGCCCAAGGATTATAAGGCCGGGGAGAGCTAAGACAGGGATGGATGAACACATGAATCAGAATTCGCAGATACAGAGGGATTTTGGGGAGCGCAAAGGGATCCGCCGCCTGACCTTAAAGATGCGGCTGTCCCTGCTCCTTTTTGCGACGGCGATTCCCCTCATTGGCATGATACTGATGATTATCGTAATGATACGGGATTATTCGGCTTCATACAATGGGATTATGGAGAACTTAAAGACAGCCAATGAATACAACATTACTTTTAAAGAAGAAATGGAATATTCTATGTACCGTGTAATGATCGGCCTGATTGACGCATCGAAATTTGACAGCGGGGATATCGTGGAAGGAGAAACACAGTATGCGACGGTGGTGAAGAACCCTTTGAGCCTGATCCATTCCGCGCGGTATGCGTTTGGCCGCGCTATTAAACGCAAGCCCGGGTCGGACGGGGACATCAAAATCAGGGGTATTCTATCCTGTCTCGATTCGCTGGAAAAGGCGGTCAGCCGCATGATTGGGAATTCCAGCAAGCCCGGGACATATGAGGAGAATGCGTCTATCTGGGAGAATGACATCCAGGGCCTGTGCTCCATGATTCAGGATTACATCACACAGTATACGTATTATGAGATGATGAATATGGAACAGCTCCAGAAGGAGCTGGAAATCCATACCCGCCAGATGATAGGCTGGTTCATGGCCCTCTTAGGATTTGTGCTGTTAGGGGGATCGGTACTTTCCGCCACGATCACCCGTTCCGTAACCAACCCGATTCACGACCTGCAGAGGACGGCTCAGCGTCTGGGCTGCGGGGAATTTGAGGCCAGGGCCGGCCTGTGCAGCCTGGAGGAGATCAACGACCTGGCCAGGGCTTTTAATAAGATGAGCGATGAAATCACGGATCTGATGGAGAAAACAAGACAGGAGCAGAAAAACCTGCGCGAGGCGGAGTTAAAGCTCCATCAGGAGCAGATCAACCCTCATTTTCTGTACAATACGCTGGATTCCATTGTGTGGATGGCAGAGGGAGGGAATAACCGGCAGGTGGTGGAGATGACCACGGATCTGAGCGATTTTTTCCGCACGGTTCTGTCCGGGGGCAAGGATTTTATCACTATCGGAGAGGAAGAAACGCACATCCGCAGCTATTTAAAGATCCAGAAAATCCGCTATGAGGATATTCTGGACTACGAGATCAGCATAGAGCCCGCGCTCCGGGAACGGATCGTCCTGAAAATGATCCTCCAGCCCATTGTGGAAAATGCGCTGTACCACGGAATTAAAAATAAGCGGGGCGGAGGACGCATTGTTATCCGCGGCTATGAAGACGGGGAAGGGGTTGCATTTGAGATACAGGACAACGGGATCGGGATGGACGGCCGGGCTTTAAGGGCTCTGCAGAATAAGCTGGTGGGCATGGGAGGCGGCGTTGAAGCCCCGAAAAAGGGAGGCTTTGGTTTAAAAAATGTGGCCCAGCGGATCCGGATGTATTATGGGCCCGGCTCTGAGATCACGGCGGAGTCCGAGAGAGGCGTGGGAACCTGCATCCGAGTTTTCCTGGCAGGCGATCCGGATGCGGATCGTAAAAAATCATAAACTTTTCTAAAAAAATCACAAATTTTTCCTCCTGTATTGGCGAAAAAGGACAAAAACAGGGGAAAAGGGTAAAAAAAATTATACCTTTTTCCAAAGATGCTCCATAGCCAAAACATCAAAGATCGGTTATAATGTCCTTACAAAACAAACATACTTCATAAGGAGGAGAAAAGTATGAGAAAAAAATTAGTATCCGTAGCGCTCGTAGCAGCAATGGCAGCATCCATGACGGCATGCGGCGGCGGTTCCAGCGCGCCGGCTGAGGCTCCGGCCACAGAGGCGGCAAAGGAAGAGGCTCCGGCTGATACAGCAGCTCCGGCAGCGGAAGAGGAAGAGGAGAAGGGAGAGGAGCCCGCAGCGGCAGATGCGGCTTCAGGTGATCTTATCACCGTTGGCTATGCGCAGGTTGGCGCAGAGTCTGACTGGAGAACGGCGAACACAGAGTCCTTCAAATCCACCTTTACAGAAGAAAACGGCTACAAGCTGATTTTTGATGATGCACAGCAGAAGCAGGAGAACCAGATCAAGGCAATCCGTTCCTTTATCCAGCAGGAGGTTGACTACATTGTAGTGGCTCCCGTTGTTGAGACAGGCTGGGAGACCGTTCTGGAGGAGGCAAAGGAGGCCGGTATCCCGGTTATTCTTTCCGACCGTCAGATGCAGTTATCCGACGACAGCTTATATGAGGCATGGGTTGGCGGAAACTTCGTACTGGAAGGCGAAACCTGCGGCGACTGGCTGGCTGAGTATTTAGAGGCTCAGGGACGCGGCGAAGAGGAGATCAACATGGTGACCATCCAGGGAACCATCGGCGCTTCCGCACAGGTAGGACGTACAGAGGGCATGGCCAACAAGCTGGCAGAGCACCCCAACTGGAAGATGCTTGACATGCAGTCCGGTGAGTTCACACAGGCAAAGGGCCAGGAGGTTATGGAGTCCTTCTTAAAGAGCTATGACGACATCGACGTGGTTATCTGCGAGAACGACAACGAGGCGTTCGGCGCTATCGACGCTATCAAGGCTGCCGGCAAGACCTGCGGACCGGAAGGCGACATCATCGTAGTTAGCTTCGACTCCGTAAAGGCGGCATTTGAGTCCATGATCGCCGGCGACTTAAACGCAACCTTTGAGTGCAACCCGCTTCACGGACCGCGCGTAGCTGAGATCATCCAGAAGCTTGAGGCTGGCGAGACGGTTGATAAGGTTCAGTACGTAGACGAGGCATACTTTGATACAAGCATGGATCTGGAGAGCATTTTAGCAGAAAGAGCATACTAATATATATTACATAAGCAAGGTAAAATGCCAATAGTGATTTGATGAATCAGGAGGCGCAGGGCCGGAGGCTTTAGTTTCCCCCCTTGGCGTCTCCTTTTTGTGCCATGAAAAGGAGGCAAAGCTTTTATGGAGAAGGATTCTGTTCTGGAGATGAGGCACATTTATAAAACATTCCCGGGTGTAAAAGCTCTGCAGAATGTTGATTTTACTCTCAAAAAGGGGGAAATACACGCTCTGATGGGCGAAAACGGCGCAGGCAAATCC
Source organism: Otoolea muris (assembly GCF_943193115.1). Classification (NCBI taxonomy): domain Bacteria; kingdom Bacillati; phylum Bacillota; class Clostridia; order Lachnospirales; family Lachnospiraceae; genus Otoolea; species Otoolea muris. The sequence goes on along the minus strand of NZ_CALPCY010000038.1, from coordinate 17,935 downwards.
ACGCTGATTAAGGTCCTGACAGGGGTCGAGGAGTTTGAGACCGGAGAAATCCACATCGACGGATACGCTCAGACGATCATCAACCGAAGCCCGCAGGATGCGCAGAACCATGGCATCAGCACCGTGTATCAGGAGATCAACCTCTGCCCCAACTTGAGTGTTGCGGAGAATCTCTTTATCGGCAGGGAGCCGAGAAAAGGAGGTCTCATTGACTGGAAGACCATGAATAAAAGGGCCGCGGATTTGCTGGGCGACCTTGACATCAATGCAGATGTGACAAAGACGATTGATAATTACTCCATCGCGATTCAGCAGATGATTGCTATCGCCCGCGCGGTTGATATGTCAGCCAAGGTGCTGATACTCGACGAACCGACCTCCTCCCTGGACGACAGCGAGGTGGAGAAGCTTTTCAAGCTGATGACAAGGCTCAAATCCCAGGGCGTGGGCATCATCTTCGTGACGCACTTCCTGGAGCAGGTATACGCAGTATGCGACAAGATCACGGTTCTCAGAAACGGGACGCTGGTGGGACAGTTCACCACAGAAGAGCTTCCCCGGGTACAGCTTGTGGCCAAGATGATGGGCAAGGATTTCGACGATCTGGCCGCCATCAAGCAGGACGGCGGGGAACAGCCGGCCCACAGCGACGAGGATATCGTGATCAAGGCCGTGGGGCTCGGAAAGAAAGGCTATATAAAGCCCTTTGATCTGGTGATTCACAAGGGCGAGGTCATCGGCTTTACCGGCCTTCTGGGATCCGGCCGTTCGGAGACGGTGCGGGTGCTGTACGGCGCGGAAAAGACCGACGAGGGCGAGCTGTATGTAAAGGGAAAACACTTATCCCCCAAGCACCCCATTAATTCCATGAATGAGGGCATGGCCTACCTGCCTGAGGACAGAAAGAATGAGGGCATCATCGCAGACCTGTCCGTGAGGGAGAACCTGATCATGGCGCTGCAGGCCAAGAGAGGCATGTTCCACCTGCTCAGCCGGAAGCAGCAGGAGGAATTTACGGATAAATATATTGAGATGCTGCAGATTAAGACAGCCAGCCGCGAAACGCCCATCAAGTCCTTATCCGGCGGCAACCAGCAGAAGGTGATCATCGGCAGATGGCTCCTTACCAATCCGGATTTCCTGATTCTTGACGAGCCGACGCGCGGTATCGACGTGGGAACCAAGACAGAGATCCAGAAGCTGGTGGTAAAGCTGGCCAAAGAGGGCATGGCGGTTGTGTTCATTTCATCCGAGGTAGAGGAAATGCTGCGTACCTGCGACCGCATGGTGGTTATGCGCGACGGGGCCAAGGTCGGAGAGCTGAGCGGCGCGGAAATGAACCAGTCCACGATCATGTCAACCATTGCAGGAGGACAGTAATATGAAGAATGAATCATTGAAAAATATAACGTCACAGCGGTTATTCCTGCCTGTGTTCTGTCTCGCCCTGGTGCTTTTAGTAAACATCGTTACGACGCCGAACTTCTTTGCCATTGAAGTGAGAGACGGAATGCTTTACGGCTACATTATTGATATTATCAACCGCGCTTCTGAGCTGGTGATCCTGGCGGTCGGCATGACGCTGGTGGTTTCCTCCTCGGCCGGAACCGACATCTCCGTGGGCGCGATCATGGCGGTCAGCGCCGCGGTCTGCTGCAACATCTTAACCGGCGGCGAGCGGGCGGCCACGGTCTATGCAAGCCCGCTGATCCTGGGCTTTATCGCAGCGATCATCGTCGGTATCCTGATCGGCTGCTTCAACGGATTTTTAGTTGCAAAGCTGAATATCCAGCCAATGGTTGCCACACTGATCATGTTTACCGCCGGACGCGGTATCGCACAGCTTATTACAGACGGCCAGATTACCTATGTGCGCGTGGACAGCTACCGCACCCTGGGCGCTTCCATTCCGGGAATCCCGGTTCCCACCCCGTTTATCGTGGCTGTGATCGTGGTCGCCGCGACCGCGCTCCTGCTCAAAAAGACGGCGCTGGGCATGTACATCCAGTCCGTCGGAATCAACAAAAAGTCATCGAGCCTCATGGGCATCAAGGCCATCATGATCATTTTCCTGACCTACGCCTACTGCGGCTTCTGCTCCGGCCTTTCGGGCCTGATCGCATCCAGCCGTATCTACTCCGCGGATGCCAATAACATCGGCCTCAACATGGAGCTGGACGCCATCCTCGCGGTAGCCATCGGCGGCAACTCCTTAGGCGGCGGCAAATTCTCCATCGCGGGCTCCGTGATCGGCGCTTACACCATTCAGGCCCTGACCACCACGCTCTACGCGATGCACGTATCCTCTGACCAGGTGCCCGTATACAAGGCTGTCGTGGTAGTTATCATCGTAGCGCTGCAGTCTCCGGGATTCGCAAGATGGAGAAAATCCCTGGCACAGAAGAAAGTAAAGGAGGCGGCATAAATGAAAAGTAAAACGAAATTAAACCAGACCAGCTTTCTGCTCCTGATTACCATTGTGCTGTTCTTCGCCATGTACGGGATCGGCTGTATCCTGTTTAATGATCAGGGGTTTGCCAAGACACAGAACTTCTTAAATCTGTTCATATCCAACGCCGGCCTCATCGTGATCGGCGCAGGCATGACGGTAGTCATGATCACAGGCGGCATTGACATCAGCGTCGGCTCCTTCGTGGCCATGGGCTGCATGATGCTTGCCTGGATGATGGAAAAAGGCGGCGTGGGCGCAGTTCCCGCAGTCTTAATCGTACTCGCAACAGGCATCATATTCGGCCTGGTGCAGGGCTTCCTGGTAGCCTATATGGACATCCAGCCCTTTATCGTAACGCTGGCAGGCATGTTCTTCGCCCGCGGCATGACAGCCATCATCTCCAAGGACATGATCAGCATCACCAACGTAACCTTCATGGCATGGGCCAAAGCCAAGGTATACCTTCCCTTCGGCGGCCGCTTAAACAAAAAAGGCGTGATGATTTACCCCTACATCTATCCAACCGTCATCATCGCCCTGTTAATCCTGATCGCAGTTTTCATCATGCTGAAATACACGAAATTCGGGCGCAGCATCTACGCTGTAGGCGGCAACGAGCAGTCCGCCCTGATGCTCGGCTTAAACGTCAGGAAAGTAAAACTCAAAGCATACATACTCGACGGTTTCCTGTGCGGCGTCGGAAGCATCCTCTTCTGCCTGAACACACTGGGCGGCTTCGTAGAGCAGGCCAAGGGCTTTGAGATGGACGCCATCGCGTCGTCCGTTATCGGCGGCACGCTCCTGACAGGCGGCGTCGGGAATGTGATAGGAACCCTGTTCGGGGTGCTTATAAAGGCCACCATTGAGGCGTTTATCACCTTCCAGGGAACCCTGTCCTCCTGGTGGACGCGGATTACGATCGCGGCGCTGCTCTGCTTCTTTATTGTGCTGCAGTCGGTGCTGGCTATGATCAAGAAGAAGAAATAGTTTTACGTTATTGGCTGTGATGGCCGGGGATCGTGAGAGGGCCAGACAAATGGCTTAGAGTTTTCCGGCGGTTTAACAGGGGGCTCTTTTCTGGTAAAAATATGGCAAAGCACGCTCCCCTCCAGCCTGTCAGTAACGTAGCCCGGAACAAAGTATCTATCCATAAGGAACCCATTGAAAACCGCCGGCACTTAGCGAGGTCTTTTCGAGCTTAGTGTCCGCTGCGCTTTTCACTGAGCGAAAGCGCGGTTCCGTTGGATAGATACTCTGTTCCGGGCGGCCCCCTCACGACAGACACTGTGCCAGGGCGGCCCCTTCACGACAGCCCCCAGCCAACAAAAAAACGCCGTGACAACCACACCCGCATTTGCAATCAACTATCATTTGATCTATAATACCTTTAAGGTGAAGGAGGAAAATATTATGCTTCAGACAGGAAAAAATTACAAGTTCTGGTTCTGCACCGGCTCTCAGGATCTCTATGGGGATGAGTGCCTGGAGCACGTAGCGGAGCATTCCAGAATCATTGTTGAGGAGCTGAACAAGAGCGGCGCTTTTCCGTTCGAGGTAGTATGGAAGCCGACTCTGATTACGAACGAGGTGATCCGCCGGACGTTCAACGAGGCGAACCAGGATCCGGAATGCGCGGGCGTGATTACATGGATGCATACGTTTTCACCGGCCAAGAGCTGGATTCTGGGGCTTCAGGAGTACAGGAAGCCGCTGTGCCATTTACATACGCAGTTTAACCGTGAGATTCCCTACGACGCGATTGACATGGATTTTATGAATGAGAACCAGTCTGCGCATGGCGGCAGGGAGTATGGGCATATTGTGAGCCGCATGGGAATTGAGAGAAAGGTGATTGTCGGCCACTGGGCGGATGAGGGCGTGCAGGGGCAGCTTGCTTCGTGGATGCGCACCGCTGTGGGTGTGATGGAGTCTTCTCATATCCGCGTGATGCGTGTGGCGGACAATATGAGAAATGTGGCTGTGACGGACGGGGACAAGGTTGAGGCGCAGATCAAGTTTGGCTGGGAGATTGACGCGTATCCGGTGAATGAGATTGTGGAGGCGGTGAACGCGGTTTCCGAGGCGGACACGAATGCTCTGGTTGAGGAGTATTATGATAAATATGAGATTCTTCTGGAGGGAAGGGACGAGAAGGAGTTCAGGGCTCATGCGGCGGTGCAGGCGCAGATCGAGCTGGGCTTTGAGCGCTTCCTGGAGGAGAAGAATTATCAGGCGATTGTTACCCATTTCGGGGATCTGGGCGGCTTAAAGCAGCTTCCGGGACTGGCGATCCAGCGCCTGATGGAAAAGGGCTATGGCTTTGGCGCTGAGGGAGACTGGAAGACGGCGGCCATGGTGCGCCTGATGAAGATCATGGCCGCGAACACGAAGGATGCGAAGGGAACCACCTTCTTTGAGGATTACACCTACAACCTTGTAAAGGGACGCGAGGGGATCCTGCAGGCTCACATGCTGGAGGTCTGCCCCACGATAGCGGACGGGAAGATTTCCATTAAGGAGCGCCCGCTTTCCATGGGAGACAGGGAGGATCCGGCAAGGCTTGTATTTACCGCAAAAGAGGGACACGGCGTGGCGACGTCCCTGATCGATCTGGGCGATCGTTTCCGCCTGATTATCAATGATGTGGATGTGAAAAAGGCTGAGAAGCCGATGCCCAAGCTTCCGGTGGCAACTGCGTTCTGGACGCCCGAGCCGTCTCTGGAGGTCGGCGCGGCGGCATGGATCTACGCGGGCGGCGCGCACCACACGGCGTTCTCGTACGATTTGACTGCGGAGCAGATGGGCGACTGGGCGGCGTGCATGGGAATTGAGGCGGTATATATTGATAAGGACACCACGATCCGTCAGTTCCGCAATGAGCTTAGATGGAATGAGGCGTATTACAGATTTCACTGATAACCATTGCCGGTACGGCGTTTCGTAAATGACGGCTGTTGAACCTGCCGGGATTTATGCGGAGGCGTACCGGTATCTTCAGAATTCATAGAGGTGAAAAAATGAGCCGCAGCGCGGAAGAAATTAAAGTAAGTATTAAAAACGGAGCCACAGCCCTGGGGATCGAGTTTGGCTCGACGAGGATTAAGGCGGTGCTGACGGATGAGACGACAGCGCCCGTCGCACAGGGCAGCCATGAGTGGGAGAACCGTCTGGAAAATAATATCTGGACGTATTCCATGGACGACATTATAAATGGTTTACAGAGCTGCTACCGCAGCCTGGCAGAGGATGTAAAGGAGAAGTACGGAGAAGAGCTTACAACGTTCGGCTCCGTGGGCATCAGCGCCATGATGCACGGTTATATGGCGTTTGACGGGGAAGGGACGCTTTTGGTTCCCTTCCGCACCTGGAGAAATACGATCACGGCAAAGGCTTCCGAGGAGCTGACCGCGCTGTTTTCGTATAATATCCCCCAGAGATGGAGCATTGCGCATCTGTATCAGGCGATCTTAAACGGCGAAGAGCATGTGGGAAGGATCCGTTTCCTGACCACGCTGGCCGGATTTATCCACTGGAAGCTGACGGGCGGGAAGGTTCTGGGCGTGGGCGACGCGTCCGGCATGTTCCCGATCGACACAGAGACCGGCGATTATGACGAGGAGATGGTGGAAAAGTTCGACGCGCTGATCGCTCCCAGAGGATATTCGTGGAAGCTTAAGGAGATTCTGCCGAAATCCCTGTCCGCCGGGGAGGCGGCCGGGGTTCTGACCGAGGAAGGCGCGAGGCTTCTGGATCCGTCGGGGACCTTAAAGCCGGGAATCGCTTTATGTCCGCCGGAAGGGGACGCCGGGACCGGCATGACGGCCACGAACAGCGTGGCTGTACGCACTGGAAATGTATCGGCCGGGACATCTGTATTCGCCATGGTGGTGCTGGAGAAAAAGCTTTCTAAGGTTTACCCGGAGATCGACCTTGTGACGACTCCGACCGGCCATCTGGTGGGCATGGTGCATTGCAATAACTGCACCTCGGATCTGAATGCCTGGGTGGGCCTGTTTAAGGAATTTTATGAGGCCATGGGCATGAAGGCTGATATGAACGAACTGTTTGCCACCCTTTATTACAAAGCCCTGGAGGGCGATGCGGACTGCGGCGGGCTTATGTCCTACTGCTATCTGTCCGGCGAGCCGATCACCGGCTTTGAGGAAGGCCGCCCGCTCTTTGTCCGCATGCCGGACAGCCGCATGAGCCTCGCCAATTTCATGAGGACGCATTTGTACAGCTCCCTGGCGACCTTAAAGATCGGCCTTGACATCCTGTTCAAGGAGGAGGGCGTAACGCTTGACCAGTTGATGGGCCACGGCGGGCTGTTTAAGACAAAGGGCGTGGGCCAGAGGATCATGGCGGCCGCGGCCGCGGTTCCGGTTTCCGTGATGGAAACGGCCGGAGAGGGCGGCGCGTGGGGCATCGCCGTGCTGGCTTCTTATATGAAGAATAAGGCGGAGAAAGAGACGCTGGACGACTACTTAAACCGTCAGGTATTTGCAGGCGGGAAGGCCGAAATCATGGCTCCGGATCCGGAGGACGTAAAGGGCTTCGACGCATTTATCGGGAGTTACAAATCAGGACTGGCCGCGGAGAGAGGCGCTGTGGACGGACTGAAGATGTAGGGCGGCAGAAGGAGGCAAATTAAGCGGGCGCAAGGCGGCTCCCGTTTGGACGGCCTGCATGACGCCGCAGGCAGAGAGGTAAAGACATGGAAAAGGATCAGAGAATAAAAGAGCTCAAAAAACAGGTTTATGAGGCCAACATGCAGCTTCCAAAGCACGGGCTTGTCACTTTCACCTGGGGAAATGTCTCGGGCATTGACCGGGAGCTGGGCCTGTTTGTCATTAAGCCCTCCGGCGTGGAGTATGACAAACTGACGCCGGACGATATGGTGGTTATGGATCTCATGGGAAACAAGGAGGAGGGCAGCTTAAACCCGTCCTCTGACACAAAAACCCATATGATCCTGTACAGGAAATTTCCGCAGATCGGGGGCGTGGTGCATACGCACAGCACATGGGCCACATCCTGGGCTCAGGCCGGACGGGATATCCCCTGCTACGGCACGACGCACGCCGATTACATTTACGGCAGTATTCCCTGCGCCAGAAATTTAACGGCCCAGGAGCTTCAGGATTACGAGGAGAATACAGGCGTCCTGATCGCGGATCTGTTTGAGGACAGAGGGATTGAGCCCATGGCCGTCCCGGGCGTGCTCTGCAAGAACCACGGCCCCTTTACATGGGGAACGGACGCTGACAATGCGGTGCATAACGCCGTGGTTTTAGAGGAAGTGGCCAAAATGGCCGCCCTGTGCGAGCTGATCAACCCCAGGGCAGGGGAAGCGCCGAAATGCCTGCAGGATAAACATTACATGAGAAAGCATGGGCCTAATGCCTATTATGGGCAGGGAAAATAAAGGAGGAGATATTATGAAATTTTTTATTGACACAGCGAATGTAGATGAGATCAGAGAAGCAAACGCCATGGGAATTATCTGCGGCGTGACGACGAATCCGTCCCTGATTGCCAAGGAAGGCCGTGATTTTAATGAGGTGATTAAGGAAATCACAGGTATTGTGGACGGCCCCATTTCCGGAGAGGTGAAGGCCACTACAGAGAAGGCGGAGGACATGGTGGCAGAGGGCCGCGAGATTGCGAAGATCCATCCGAATATGGTTGTAAAGATCCCCATGACGGCAGAGGGGTTAAAGGCCGTAAAGGTTCTGGCCGCAGAGGGCATCAAGACGAATGTGACACTGATCTTCACAGCCAACCAGGCCCTGCTGGCCGCAAGGGCGGGCGCGTCCTATGTATCCCCGTTCCTGGGCAGGCTGGATGATATCTCCACAGACGGGACGGGCCTGATTTACGAGATCGCCCAGATCTTTGACAACTATCCGGAGATCACGACAGAGATCATCTGCGCTTCCACAAGGCATCCGCTCCACATCACCGAGTGCGCCAAGGCCGGCGGCGATATCGCCACGGTTCCGTTCAAGGTGCTGATGCAGATGGTAAAGCATCCCCTGACCGATATCGGCATTGAGAAATTCAAGGCGGATTATGAGGCGGTATTTGGGAAATAAGGAAGGGACGGAAAATGGATATTTTAGAGCTTAAAAAGAAAGCCAACGAGGTTCGCAAGAATATCGTTACAGCCGTACATGCGGCGAAGGCCGGCCATCCCGGCGGCGCGCTCTCATCGGCTGAGATTTTTACATACCTGTATTTTAAAGAGATGAACATTGATCCGGCCGATCCGAAGAAGGCGGATCGCGATCGCTTTGTGCTCTCCAAGGGACACAGCGCGCCGGGGCTGTACGCTGTGTTAGCGGAGCGCGGCTATTTCCCTAAAGAGGATCTGCTGACGCTGCGCCACACCGGCTCCTATCTGCAGGGACATCCGGATATGAAGCATATCCCGGGCGTGGACATGTCGAGCGGCTCCCTGGGGCAGGGGATTTCCGCGGCCGTGGGCATGGCCCTGTCTGCTAAGCTGAGCGGTGATTCCTATCGTGTATACACGCTTCTGGGAGACGGAGAGATTCAGGAAGGCCAGGTATGGGAGGCGTCCATGTTCGCGGGCCACAGAAAGCTCGACAACCTGGTTGTCATTGTTGACAATAACAACTTACAGATCGACGGAGCGGTGGACGAGGTGTGTTCCCCGTACCCGATTGACAGGAAGTTTGAGGCATTCAATTTCCATGTGATCCGCGTAGAGGACGGAAACGACATGGAGCAGATTGAGAAAGCTTTTGAAGAGGCCCGCCAGACCAAAGGCGCGCCCACAGCCATCATTGCAAAGACCTTAAAGGGCAAGGGCGTTTCCTTTATGGAAAATAAGGCCGGCTGGCACGGCAAGGCCCCGAACGAAGAGGAATACGGCATTGCCATGAAGGATCTGGAGGCAATCGGAGAAAAACTGGAAAAGGCGGGTGGCGCAGATGGAAAATAAGAAAAAGATCGCAACCCGGGAAAGCTACGGCAGCGCGCTGGCGGAACTGGGAAAGAAATATGAAAATCTGGTGGTCCTGGACGCCGACCTGGCAGAGGCCACCAAGACGTCAACCTTTAAAAAAGCATTTCCGGAGCGCCATATCGACTGCGGAATCGCAGAGTGCAACATGGTCGGGATCGCGGCCGGACTGGCGGCCACAGGCAAGATCCCCTTTGCAAGTTCATTTGCGATGTTCGCGGCGGGACGCGCCTTTGAGCAGGTGCGCAACGCCATCGGATATCCGCATCTGAACGTCAAGATTGGCGCGACGCATGCCGGCATATCCGTAGGAGAGGACGGCGCTTCCCATCAGTGTAATGAAGACATTGCCCTGATGCGGTCCATTCCGGGGATGGTCGTGCTCAATCCGTCCGATGACGTGGAGGCAAAGGCAGCCGTCGCGGCGGCCTGCGAGCATCAGGGGCCGGTCTATCTGCGCTTCGGGCGCCTGGCGGTTCCGGTGATCAATGACCGTCCGGATTACCATTTTGAGATTGGGAAGGGCGTTACCTTGAGAGAAGGCGGTGATCTGACCATCGTCGCCACGGGCCTGTGCGTATCTGCTTCGCTGGAGGCGGCAGAGGAGCTGGCCAGAGAGGGCGTGAACGCCAGAGTGATCAATATCCATACCATCAAGCCGATCGATACGGAGCTGCTGGTGAAGGCGGCGAAGGAGACGAAGCGGATCGTTACCGTGGAAGAGCATTCGGTGATCGGCGGTTTGGGGAGCGCGGTTTGCGAGGTATTATCCGAGACAGTTCCCACGCCGGTTCACCGGATTGGGATGAAGGATACCTTTGGCGAGTCAGGGCCGGCGGCGGAGCTTCTCCATAAGTACGGGCTGGATGCAGAGGGGATCTGTAAGGAGATCCGGGAGTGGATGAAGCAGGAATAAGAGACGAAGGATAATTAAAAACAGGGCGGGAGCTGCCGGCAGGGGATGTGCGGCGGCTCCTGTTTTGCTTGAGGTTGTCTAAGCGGCGGTTTTCTACAGGTTTCTTTTGGATATAGAAGCTGGCTATGGCTACGTCAGAGGCAGGCCATGAAAATGTTTCTTACTACAGTCAACAGCAGGGAGCCGGATAAGGAGCAAAAGTGGAAGAAAATGGCGTTTTAGAGCATAATAAATCCCTTCAGGAAATTAACCGTTATAAAGACAGCGCCTTCCCGGTAGGGATGTATGTTGTCACAAAGGAACAGATTATCCCGCACGGCCGGGGGTATATGGATTTGCACTGGCATGAGGAGCTGCAGCTTACGTATGTGACAAGCGGTATGCTGGAGCTGCAGGTCAACGGAACTGGATACAGGCTGGAAAAAGGGGAGGGCATATTGATTAACCGCAATTTTGTCCATATCACGACCGGACTGACGGATGGAGGGCGGTATGTCAGCTATAATTTTCCGGACAGGCTGCTGGGCTTTTTTCCGGGGAGCCGGATGGAGCGGGAGGATGTGCTTCCCTATACCAGCCAGTACGCTTTTCCGGCGATGGTGTTTAAGCCGGAGGTTTGCTGGCAGAGGGAGATTCTGGAGAGCATGGAGGAGATGCGGGGGCTGTTTTTGCAGGAGATCTGGGGAGAGGATTTTGGCGGATGCGGCGGGGACGGCGTCCGGAATTTGGAGCGGCGTCCGGAGACGGGGATCCGGGGGGAGATTTGCCGGGAAATCCGTCAGGGGCAGGAGCGGCAGGGCGCCCCGCGGGCGAAGTACAGAGTGGCGGTGCTGCTTACCGGGATCTGGTATCAGGTGATTTCACATCTGGGGGATGGGGCAGAAGGCGCGTCGAAGGGGAGTATTCGTAAACAGGAGCGGCTTCAGGCTATGCTTTCGTTTATTCATGATAATTATATGAATCCGATCCGGCTGAGGGAGATCGCGGCGGCAGCCAGCGTCAGCGAGGGGGAGTGCTGCCGCTGCTTCCGTGATATGATCCGGAAAAGTCCGAACCAGTATCTTGTGGCGTACCGTATATCCAGGGGGATTGAGCTTCTTGGCAGTACAGAGGAATCTGTGACGGAGATTGCGCAGGAGACGGGCTTTAATGATGCCAGCCATTTTATCCAGTATTTTAAAAGACAGACCGGGATGACGCCAAAGGAATACAGAAACCTTATTTTTGGAAAAAATGGGGAGAGGAAGTAACAACATGCTACGGGAAATCCGCAGGAAGGGACTGATATGGAAAGCAATTTTAAAAGCGATTTGAAAAAGATACCGGGCGTGGGGGCCAATATGGAACAGCATCTGCAGAACATCGGAATTCGCTGTATTGAGGATTTAAGGGGAAAGGATCCGGAAGATCTGTACCGCATGGACTGCCTGCAAAAGGGGTTTCAGGACGACCGCTGTGTATTATACGTATTTCGCTGCGCCGTGTATTTTGCAGAGCATGAGCAGCATGATCCGGAAAAGCTGAAGTGGTGGTACTGGAAGGATAAGGAGTATCCGGAGCGGGAGGCGAGAGGAAACTGATATAAATAATTAAAAATTGGTGATTTGCGATAATTTTATCTTGCATTTTTGGAAAAATGCGGTACAATAGAAGACAGGGAAGCATAGCTCAGCCGGGATGAGCGTTCGCCTCACACGCGAGAGGTCATGGGTTCGAGCCCCATTGCTTCCAGTTTTGAAAAGACCTTGTAATTACAAGGTCTTTTAATGTTTTGTCCGGTATTTAACGGGACTGTATCTTCATAAGCAGCGCCTCCTGCAGTACCTGGGAGAAATTGACGCCCATAGCTATGGCTTCCTCATTTAGCCATTCCGGGATGGATAACGTCTTTTTTACCGCTCTGGAATTGTGCTTTTTCTTATATGCTTCCATATCGAAATGGATGATAACGGGAACACTGCCCTCTTTCATTGGTGTTATCTGGACGGGGAGGGACGGGGAGGGAAGCGGTTCATTGTTCCGGATTCGGTCAGTCAGTGAGAGGCCTAGGGCTTCAACAGCCATCTCATAAGCTTCATCTATCGTGTCGCCTTCAGTCAGGCATTCGGGAAGATCCGGAAACGAAACCCAGAACCCCCCTTCCTCCGCGGTATGAAAAATTGCGGGATAAAAATACTGTTTCATAAAATAATCCTCCTCATAAAATCAGGGAAAGGGGGCAGATTATTCCAACCCCGCCTGTTTCAGGATTTCCTGCTCCAGCTCCTTTTTGAGGGATTTGGAGTGGCAGGGAACGATGGTCTGCCGGCCGGTGGATTCATTTTTCAGCTTTACATGGGAGCCGTTCTGACTTATTTCTGTAAAACCATTTTTCTTGAGATGCTTCATCATCTCACGTGGGGTCATTGGCATCTTTCTACTCCTTCCCTTACCATGTTGTTATTGTAACACGTAATAATACGTATATCAATAAAAACACGCATTGATACGTAAAAAATAAAATAAGAACGCAACAGTCCAGATATGGAAAAATCGTAAAAGATATGTTGATCATATTCATCTAAAGGAATTAACGGATAATGAAATAATAACGCTCAATATATTCCCGATGAATTATGCTGATGTGACGGAGTTTCCATGTCGTGTAATTGCAGGAGTTATACAGCAGAAACCGTAGAAATGTTACTGATCATAGCCTTGTCGGTCCATGCTCGCCATATGGAAAATTTCATCACAGAAATTCTGCTGACACCTTGTTTATCCCCCAATAAATGATATAATAAAACAGCAGGCGCTATAAACCAGGCGCGGCAGAAAGGAATACATATGGCATTATTTGGATTATTTGGAAAAAAGGAAACCGGGAATGAGACGATTCCTCAAAATGATGTGGAAAAATGGATTTTAGGTACATACGCTATGTGGGCGGCCTATGCGGATGGGGACTGGCATTATATCGCCGGATCAGCGGAGAAAAACAAGCAGGAAGGCGCTTCCATGCGTGTAATGCTGCGCCGTGACTGGGAGGTTTCCAACAAGACGGCTCTGTTGGATATGGTGGATTACCTGACCGCCCTTTACCGCGAAGGAACGGATTGTGAAGCAGAGGATATCGCTTCCGGCGCATGGGATTTGTGCCGCGCCTGCCAGATTTTGGGCATGGGCTTTGTCGGCGGCTACATCGATCGCCAGGAGATGGTACAGAAATCGGCAGAGGTCGGCCGTGTCATGCAGAAATATTACCATTCATGGGCGGAGTTATACGACAGCTATGTAAAGGGCTACAGGGGCTGGAGAGCAGAGCAGGGCGGCGATGCACAGAAGGATATAGAGGCCAGAGAGGAATTATGCCGCGGGCTGCGAAATGATCCGGACGGTCCCTGCTCTGTGGCGTGGGATTTAAAGCTCTGAAAATGAGAGAAAAAAACAATTGACTTTATAGCTGGAACGTGATAAAACTGTACTCAACAGTAACATCTGTCATTCCAATCATGTAAGATGCATGGAAGAGGACATATCAGACAGCTTATTTCATTTCAGAGAGCCGTTGCGCGGTGTGAAACGGCATGAGGGGCTGTCAGATCTCACCTTGGAGCATCTTCTCTGAACAGGCACCAGGGCTCTTTTCATTGGGCCGGCTATGCAAACTAGGGGAAGACGGTTTCCCACCGTTAGAGGGGATATGAGATTCCGGACGGATCCGCCGGGATTTTGTGCCGAGAGGCCGCAGGGAATGCGGCAAGCAGGGTGGTACCGCGAATGTTTTCGTCTCTGCAGCGTAATGCTGCAGAGATTTTTTTTGCGCAGGCCCGCGCAGAGGAATCTGCTGCCAAAGGCGGCGCGCGCGGCGGGCAGGGGGCAGGCGCTCCTCCTGTCTGATGATACAGCCCCATAGAAAAGGAAAGCTGACTCATGACAATCGTTAAAGCCATTCAGGCTTTGGACGGTTACGACCTATGAAATGATAATCTGGAGGGAAAAGAAATGCTGAATTACAAGAAATATAAGAGAGTACCTGTCGTTGATTATCCGGAACGCGGATGGCCGAACCGGGAGATCGAGAAAGCGCCGATCTGGTGCAGCGTGGATCTGCGCGACGGGAACCAGGCTCTGGTTGAGCCCATGGTGGTGGAAGAGAAAATCGAAATGTTTAATATGCTGGTCCGGATGGGCTTTAAAGAGATTGAGATTGGATTTCCGGCGGCATCTCAGATCGAGTATGATTTTCTGCGCCAGTTGGTTGAGAGGAAGCTGATTCCGGACGACGTGGTGGTTCAGGTTCTGACCCAGTGCCGCGAGCATTTGATCAAACGCACCTTTGAATCTATCAGGGGAATTAAAAAGGCGATTGTGCATATCTATAACTCTACCTCCACCCTGCAGAGGGAGGTGGTGTTCCACAAGGATCGCGAGGAGATCAAGCAGATTGCCATTGAGGGGACAAAGCTGGTTAAGAAGTATATGCAGGAGTACGACGGCGAGGTGATCTTAGAGTATTCACCGGAGAGCTTTACCGGCACGGAGCTCGACTTTGCGCTGGATATCTGCACGGCAGTCCAGGAGGAATGGGGAGCGACGAAGGATAAAAAGATCATCATCAATCTCCCGGCCACGGTGGAGATGACCACGCCGAATGTGTATGCGGATCAGATTGAGTGGATGAACCGTCATTTCAGGAACCGCGAGAGCATTATCTTAAGCGTGCACCCGCATAATGACCGGGGAACCGGGATTGCGGCTACGGAGCTGGCGCTTCTGGCCGGCGCGGAGCGCGTGGAGGGAACGCTTCTGGGAAATGGAGAGCGCACCGGTAATGTGGATATCCTGAACATTGCCTACAACATGTTCTCGCAGGGCATCAATCCGGAGCTGGAGATTGAAGATATCAAGGCCATCACAGAGGTGTGCGAGCGCTGTACGAAGATGGAGGTGGATCCAAGGCATCCGTATGCCGGGAAGCTGGTATTTACCGCCTTTTCCGGTTCCCATCAGGACGCGATCAGCAAGGGCATGCAGGCCCTGTCCAAGAGGACGGACGGGATATGGGAGGTTCCGTACCTGCCCATTGATCCCGGCGATATCGGCCGCGAGTACGAGCCCGTTGTCCGCATCAACAGCCAGTCCGGCAAGGGCGGCGTGGCCTTTGTTATGGACAGCTTCTATGGCTTCCGCCTGCCAAAGGGCATGCACAAGGAGTTTGCGGATGTGATTCAGAAGATTGCGGAGCAGCAGGGCGAGGTGGCCCCGGAACAGATTATGGACGAATTCCGCGCCAGTTATCTGGACAGAAAAGAGCCCATGCATTTCCGGAAATGCCAGATCACGGATACGGAGTACGAAGGCGGCGGATTTGCGACTGTGGCCCATCTTACGTTTACGGATCACGGCGCGGAGCGCAAGGTGGACGGGATCGGGAACGGCCCCATTGACGCGATTCAAAGAGGGCTCGAGGATGCGCTGGGCATCCAGATCCGCGTCCTGGATTACACGGAGCACGCCCTGCGCTCTGGTTCCGGCGCGCAGGCCGCTTCCTATATCCATCTGATGAATGTAGAAACAGGCGAAGCTACCTATGGCGTGGGTATCAGTTCCAATATTACAAGGGCATCCATCCGCGGCATTTTCAGCGCGGTGAACCGCCTGTTCTATTAAGAAATAATTCAAACGCAGAGTTATATCCTGTGTTTTATCAGGAAACTTTTTATCAAGAAACGGTTCCGTCAGGCCGGAGAAATACAAGCGCCGGCCTGACGGAACCGTTTATGCTGTGAGGCCGTCACCTAATTGACAGCCGCCCCGTCGGCCCCGAGCCACCGCCCGTCCACGGAGGTATTATATGCCATGGCCCCATTTGCCTGAAGATAATAGTGCTTCTGGTTGACCTCGATCCGCCCGGTCTGCATGTAGCCGTCCTGATTCATATAGTACCAGGCGCCGGGAGAGGGCTGGATCCATCCGGTCTGCATAGCCCCGTCCGGCCCGAGATAAAACCAGGAGCCATTGCCCGGATTCACCCATCCGGTCTTCATAGCGCCGTCTGCATCCATGTAATACCAGGTCGGGCCGTCCAGGACCCAGCCTCTCGCCTTATTCCCCGCGGCATCGAAATAGTACCAGATATCGCTGATCTTTTTCCATGTATTGGAGGCCCTGCTCCCGTCCGGAAGCACATAGCTGTCTCCCTTTATGGCGCCCCCGTCCCCGGGGCCTGCCAGGCGTTCCTGTTCTTTCTGATAATCCTCCCAGTCAAATTCCTGATCCGTGGAGGTGACATAGGCCCCTTCCTTTAAATATTTTTTCTGTTCCGCCGTAAGGGGCACAGCCTTTACCTCATAGTACCAGGTTTTATCGAGATCTGTCATATATTCCGAGAGATCCGCGCTGTTTGTCTCGACATTCAGCCGTTTTACCACCTTATCGTCCCCATAAAGAGTCAGGGTATAGCCCGGCGCGTCGCTTACAGCCTTCCAGGAAGCCTTTTTCTTGCTCCGGCTGCTCCAGCCGGCCTTCTCTGTGGTTCCGAGCACCGTGACCGGACGGTAGTCGGCTTTGACCTGCAGGGTCGTGTTATCCAGCGCTTTGGCCGATACATACTCCGCGCCGTTTATCTTGCATTTGGAGCGGCCTATCGATACAGGAAAATATTTCCCATCCGCGGCGGTGAGCGTGATCTCCACCCGGACCTTTTTGCCGGGCTTCCATTTCTCATATTCCGTGCGGTACTGGATATCCCCAAGAGAATAATTTCCGCTGCCCGCCGTGATCACCGGATCGATGATTTCCTCCGGCTCTCCGTAGGCGCTTTTAAAGGTAATGCTCACCGTCTCGATAACGCTCGATTCGGCGGCGTGCGTATATACCGGGCGGCTGGCAGCGCCCGCTGTGAGAAGGCAGGCCGCCAGCGCAAGACAGGCGCAGATGCGCCGGGGCAGAGACGCCCTGAGTCCTCTTCTTTTCAATTTCCTCATCCTTTCTTTCTATATTGCTTTATAATACGGTCTTTCACTGCGGATCTGCGTCAGAACAGAGTGTGCGGCGCATGAACGTACCCATGTGGCGGTTACCGCCTCATCACCCCGTACTCATCCACATAGAAGCCGTCGATATTTGTACTCACCGCCATCTCTCCTGAGCCGGGATAGAAATAGTACCAGCTCCCGTCTATCTCGTACCAGCCCTCCAGGCGTTCCCCGTTGGAATTCATGTAATAAGTCGCGTTATCCCGTTTCATCCAGCCCGTAAACATCGCGCCCTGCATGCTGTTGTCCAGTTCATTTAAATAGTACCATTTTCCGTTCTGTTCCAGCCATCCTGTATACATGGAGCCGTCCGCATTGAAATAGTAATGCCACGAGCCGACGACCTGCCAGCCCGGGCCCATCATCGTCCCTTCCGTGTGGCCCTGATCCGCCGCCGTATAGAAATAGTACCATTTATTATCCAGCTTCGTCCATCCCACGGCCATGGCCCCGCCCCCGTGAAGGAAATAGCGCTGATCCCCAATCTGCTGCCAGCCTGTGAGCATCACGCCGTCCAGGTTGAAATAATACCAGTAGCCGTTGATATACTCCCATCCGCC